>CALEGL010000271.1 GCA_937876495.1 uncultured Bifidobacterium sp. | reverse complement strand
CTCATGCTCCCTGGCGCTCAAATGGCCGAACGACGTGTTCTGCGACGGGCTCAAGCTCGGGGGGATTCTCGTCGAGCTCGTCCTTCCCCCGACGTCCGCCGGCCTCGACGGGCGATGGCATCGCTCGATTCACGACCCGATCCACGAGGAGGGGGGGGTCGTCATCGGCGTGGGGCTGAATCTCACGGGCGACGGGTCAGTCCTTCCCGGGACGGCGACGTCGCTGCATCGCCATCGCGCCCCGCTGCCGCCCTTCGACGAGCTGAGGGATTCGGTGGCCTCGCGTCTGGCCGGCGGTCTCGGGCGGCGTCTGGCATGCTTCGCCGATGACCCGGCGGCCGCTGCCGCCCGGTGGCGCGGGGAGATCGTTCCGGCATGCTGGACCCTCGGCCGGAGGGTGCGGGTGCATCCCGTTTCCGGGGACGACCTCATCGGGACGGCCGAATCCCTCAACGCCGACGCGTCGCTGACGGTCCGGGACGAGCAGGGAATCGGACATGTGGTGCGCACCGGAGACGTCGGCGTCCTTGCGGGATGACTCCGGATGACGAGGAAGGCCCCGGACGGACGCGGTGACGTCGCCCATCCGAGGCCTTCCTCCGGGTCCCGCCGCGCCGGTCGCGCCTGACGGGCGCGCTCCCCTACCGCGTCATGGCGGCGGCGCCCGGCCCGCGCCCGTGCAGAAGAGGCAGGGCTCCCGTGGCCACCAGCGTCGCCACGACGGCCTTGACGAGATCGCCGGGGACGAAGACGGCGGAGGAGGCCGCCACGAGAGGCGGGGCGATTCCGGTGAGGATGGACTGGACGGCGACCCCCAGGGCATAGTCGACGACGATGCATCCAGCCACGCAGGCGAGAAGCCGTCGGAGCGACCTGAGAGCGATGCGGATGATGCCGGATCCGTCGGGCCGGAGCGTCTCGCGCCCAGGGCCGCCGGCGATGGCCGCCGTGACGACGACGGCCGGCAGGAACCCCAGAAGGAATCCCGCGCTGGGGCCGACCAGGGATGCGGTGGAGCCTCCGCCGGCGAACACCGGAAGACCGAAGGCTCCGGCCGCCAGGTATAAGACCGTTGCCGAGGCGGCTTCGCCGGCTGGAAGCAGCAGGCCGGCCAGCATCAGCACGAAGGTCTGCATGGTGACGGGAACGGGGGTCCCCGGGACGGGGATGGCTCCGGCCGCCGCGGATGCCGCCAGAAGGACGGCGAACAGCAGCGAGCGGAGCAGAGGGGCCGACAGCGAACGGGCTGCGGACGAGGCCCTGATGGTGATGTCGTGCATGGGTTTCCTTTCGGTTCAGCGGATTGTCATGAGGCGGAGCGGCGGATGCGCCGCCGACCACGCTAGGGCGCCATCCGCCCCCGCCGCCTTGTAGGAAGCTCCAGAAACGGCGGCGCCACGCCGTCCATGCGACCGCGCGGAGGGCCCATATCGCGGGAAACTACGGTGACGTTTTGGTAAACCTCCAATTTCCGAGGCGAAAGTTGGAGGTTTCCTCCGTGGCCGGGGCGACGTCAGGGCCCTACGGTGAGCGGCATGTCCGAACCGATCAGGAAAGTTCTTGTGGCCAACCGCGGGGAGATCGCGCTGCGCGTGGTCCGCACCGCGCGGGAGATGGGCGTCTCCACCGTCGCCGTGTACTGCGCCCAGGACAGGGACGCCGCCTACGCCAGGGAGGCGGACGAGGCGTATCTTCTGCCGGGCCGGGACGGTTGCGACGCCTATCTCGACGCCGCGTCCATCCTCGCCGTCGCCGGCCGCGCCGGGGCCGACGCGATCCATCCTGGATACGGCTTCCTCTCCGAAAAGCCCGACTTCGCCCGGGCCGTCCTCGACGCCGGCCTCGTCTGGATCGGGCCGTCCCCAGAGGCACTGGACGCGCTGGGCGATAAGGTGAGCGCGCGCGGGGTGGCGCACGCCGCCGGCGTCCCCGTCGTGCCTGGCACCTCAGCGGGGCTCACCGGCCCCGACGACGTGACGCACTTCGTCGCGTGCAACGGGTATCCGGTGGTGATGAAGAGGGCCGACGGCGGCGGAGGCCGCGGCATCAGCGTCCTGAACGACGACGACGACCTGCGCACCTTCCTCCAGGCGCATGGCTCCGGGGACGACATCACCTCCTATTTCGCGGAGCGCTTCGTCGCGCATGCCCGCCATGTCGAGACGCAGTGCGGGCGGGACTGCCGCGGGGGCTTCGTCGTGTACTCGACGCGCGACTGCACCGTCCAGCGCCGGCATCAGAAGCTCATCGAGGAGGCGCCGGCCCCCTTCCTCGGCGACGATGTGGTCTCGCGGCTGCGCGGCTGGTCCCGCGCGCTGTTCGAGACGGTCGGATACGTGGGTCTGGGCACCTGCGAGTTCATGGTCGAGCCGGACGGCTCCGCATACTTCCTCGAGGTCAATCCGCGGCTGCAGGTGGAGCATACCGTCAGCGAGGAGGTCTGCGGACTCGACCTCGTGCGCGAGCAGATCGTCATCGCCTCGGGGGGAGAGGCGAGCGCGCCGCGTCGTCCCCGTGGCCACAGCATCGAGCTGCGCATCACCAGCGAGGATCCCCGTGCCGGGCTCACGCCCGGCTCGGGCCGCATCGAGGACATCCGCTGGCCCGCGGGACCGGGGATCCGCGTCGACGCGGGGGTCGGACGCGGCGACGTCGTCTCCCCGGACTTCGACCCCATGATCGGCAAGCTCGTCGTCACCGCCCAGGACCGCGCCTGCGCCATCGCCCGCGCCCGGCGGGCGCTGGGGGAGCTGCGCATAGTCGGCGTGCCGACTCCGGTCAGTCTGTACCGCCGCATCCTCGCCGATTCCGCGTTCATCGGCGGGGACGGCCGTCTCGGGATATCCACGACATGGCTGGAGAGCACCTATCTCGACCCATCCGCCGGCATCGTCGCGTCCACGCGGGACATCGTCTCCGCGGCGGGAGCAGCGGAGACGGGCGGCGTGGACGGACCGGATGCGTCGCGGCCCGTGAGCTTCCCCGTCGAGGTCGATGGCCGTCGCGTGACCGTCACGCTTCCCGGCGACGTCATGGACGTTCTGGGGCGCGAGGCGCAGGGCTGGCGCTTATACACAACTGACGCTGCCGACGAATAGGGGCGTGTGGACGCACGGCGGGCGTCGTGCCTATACACAAAACGAGCACGCCGA
>CALEGL010000270.1 GCA_937876495.1 uncultured Bifidobacterium sp. | reverse complement strand
GGCGTGGTGAGGCGCGGGAAGGACGGATCGATGACGGGAGGCGCGGATGACGTCGGGGCAGCCGGTGGTGTCGGAGGAATCAGGGCGGTCGCCCATGCGCAGAACGGATTCGCTGGCGATGGTCTCCGTCGTCATCGTCCAGTTTCTCGCGTTCCTGGTCCTGCTCGTCTGCGGCGCGACCGCGGGAACCGTCATCCCCATGGCGGTCGTGGCGGTCGTGGCTCTTGTCTTTCTCGTCCTCTGGCCCTTCCGCGGAGGCGTCGCCGATCGCGTGCTCGGTGCGGCGGGGGGACTCGCCTCCCTGCTTGTGGCCGCTGCGGCCATGGTCTCCTCCGGTACCCCGAAATCGAATGACCTGTCCTCGCTGATGATCGTCCGCGGATGGTCCGCCGTCTCCGTGTGGTCGGTCGTCGTCGCCGTGCTGCTGGTGGCGACGGTCGTGGTCTCTTTCGGCCGTCAGATGGTACGCGTGAGCCGAGCGCATCTTGTCCGGTCGTTATCGCATAGCATCACGAGCGCGGTGGCTCTGATCGGTGCGGCCGGATGGCTTTTCCTGCCTGATTTGATGCCGTGGGGGACGGGCGGCCGAAAGGCCTTTCTTCTGATCGTCCTCGTCGTGGTGCTTGTCGTCGCCTCCGTGCTGTCCTGCGTCTGGTGGGCGGATGCCGATCCGGACCCGGCGGCCAGACTTCCCTGGGTCGGCGTGGCCCTGCTGCCCGTGCTGATGACGGGATACGTCGTCTATCTTCTGGTCGTGCTGCTGCCCGTGCTCTGATAGCCCGCCCTGTGCCGGCGGGACGATCATGACCGTCCTGGTGAATACCGGTGAATATGGAAGGGCCCGTCCGCATGATGATGCGGACGGGCCCTTCGCATTACCTGGGAGAATCGCTCCTCAGGAACGAAGTCACTCGCCGGACTTCGCCAGACGCTCACGCGCGGCGACGATCTCCTTCTCCGCCTGGGCGGCGCCGGCCCAGAAGTCGCCGGGCTTGACCTCCTTGCCGGGCTCGAGGGCCTTGTACTGCTCGAAGAAGTGCTTGATCTCCGCCTTGTGATACTCGTTCACGTCGTCGATGTCCTTGACGTCGTCGAAGCGCACGTCCGCCGGGACGCACAGGACCTTGTCATCCCCGCCGGCCTCGTCGACCATGTGATACAGCCCGACTGCACGGCATGTGACGACGCAGCCGGGGAACACCGAATTCGGGATCATCACCAGGGCGTCGAGCGGATCCCCGTCCTCGCCCAGCGTGCCGTCGATGTACCCGTAGTCATCCGGATATCCCATCGCCGTGAACAGCGTGCGGTCGAGGAACACGCGTCCGCTGTCGTGGTCCACCTCGTACTTGTTCTTGGATCCGCGGGGAATCTCGACGACGACGTTGAAGGTCTCTGCCATATCAGTCTCCTTATGGGGGTTGAGATCGGTTGGTGGTTGAGGTCAGCCCTTCCCCAGAATACTCGTCACCGGACGGGACGTCCGGCGACGTTCCATGTCAGGCATGCGTGGGGACGTGGCTTCGACCACCGTGTTTCGCCACCGTGGATTTCCGCCGGACGGCCATGCAAGCCTCGGTGCGTCCTCTCCCATTGGGGGGAGAGGTGTATCCGCCTGAGGAAAGGACCACCCATGACCCAATCCGTGCAACGATTGGCCGCCGCCGTGATCGTCATGGTCACCGCCGCGGCTGCCGTTCTGGCGTCCGCGACCTTGGTCGCCCCCGCCCGTGCGGAGACGCTGAGACTGACCCCCACGGTTCTGCTGGAAGGCTATCTTCTGGAATACGAGACCGATGAGGGTCTGATCGTCGAGGGAGCTCTCGCGATGGACCATGAGGGGCGCAAGTACTACTGCATCGAAAGCGACGTTCCCCTGGATTATGAGGTCACCGGTGTGGCCGCGCTTCCCGAGGGCGAGGATGCGGCCCGTCTGGCCTGGCTGATGGCCAGGTATCAGGACAGTTTGGATCCTGTGGTGCATGCGTCGATTGCGCGAATTGCCGAAGCTCAATACGACTTAAATAAATCATTGCAAAATGAGGTTTCTGCACCTCAAACGTTGAGCCGAGGTAAGTTATCCTCTCAAGCTATTGATTCAGAATCTCTTGATCCAGAACTCTCCGCCCGCGTTGACGAGCTCTGGGCGGAGTCGGCCAGCCTGGCGCCCGTCGAGATCAGGGTCGAGCAGATCGTCGGTGAGGATCCTCTGAGTGGGTCGGTGAGGGTGCTGGTGATCAATTCGCTGGGCGAGCCCGTGGACTCCGTCCCGTACGAGGTGTCCCTGGAGGGTCCGGCCCTCTTCGGTGACGGGTCCTCCACGATGTCCGCGGTGTCGTCGACGGATTGGACGGAGCATGCATGGACGTCGACGGGTGCCGGCTCGGTGTCCGCCAAGGCTTCCTTCTCCCGCGGGCGGGTGGAGCGGGCGGTGAGTTCGCAGGACTTCGTCCGTCTGGCGTCCCCCTCCCTGGCGTCGGACGTCGTGGTGTTCTTCCTCCGCCAGGATTTCGTTCCCTCCCTGACGACCCGCGTTCCCATGCGGGTGCTCGATGAGGGGTCCGTCGTGAAGGACGAGGTCACGGTGGACGTCGCGGAGAACCCGGCCGGATGGGCCGAGGGTCTTGTGCTTGATGCCGAAGGCTGGTACTTCGAGGGGATTCCAAGCGGGATGCTGGACAAGGGAATTTCACCCGAGTCGGATGAGACGGCACCGGAGTTCCTTGCACGGCTCGGCGATCGCGGGTTCGTACCGGTGGGATACGGGCGAGCCGCATTCACCTCGGCCGGACAGAGCGTCACCGTGCAGGCGGTCACCGAGCCCGGGGGAAGCATCCCATACCTGGCCTCCGGCATGGGTCTGGGCACATGGGTGTGGGCGTTCAGCCGGGACTCGCTCAGCGATACTGCCGAGGTCTTTGTGCGATCGGACGTCGTCACCCCCTTCCTGGAGGCGTCGGAGACCGTGTCGGTGCGTTCGCGGCCGACTGTCGAATCCTCGGTGGTGGAGCATGAGGTGCGCGTGGGAGCCGAGATCGAGGATGTCATCACCGTGTCGGGTCTTCCCGATGACCATGGTTCCTTCGACGGCGATGAGGGGTGGGGTCTGGATGCCGATGACCCCGTCGCCAGGGTGAGTGTGTGGTGGGCGGGGGATGAGGACGATCCGTTGGCGGCGGATTCCTTCCGTCCGGACGGTTCGTCGGTGCCACAGGAGGATGAGCATCACCGACTGGTGGGGACATGGGAGTATCCGGCGCGTAACGGCGAGCTGCGGGTGGGTGGGGGTGCAACCGACATCCACGGGAATCCCGTCCATGTCACGGCAGAGGATCCCGGCTGGTATGTCTTTGTCTGGAGCTTCGCGGGGGATGACCGGGCGATGCCGGCGGCGAGCGCCTATGACGACCCCTGGGAAAGGGTCCGCGTGATTCCCGCGGATGCCCCGGAGACGCTGGCTCTTTCCATCGTCACGGCAGTCGATCCGGAACGCGTCCGTATCGATGAACCCTTCCACGATGTCGCCCGCATCACCGGAGACGTTCCTGATGGCGCCACCGTCGAGTTCACCGCCTACGAGGCCGTCAGGCATGGAACGGTTCCCGAGTCCGACGCCGACAGACTTCTGGATGCCGTCGATGTGGCCATCGAATGCCCGGCCACGGACGGGACGGATGGTGACGAGGCCGTCGATGATGACGGCAACGGGGAGGGTTTCTTCTGCTCGGCCCGAAGTCCGGACGTCCGGTCCCCGTCGGCGGGCCTTGTGTTCTGGAGGGCGGCCGTGGTTTCGGCGGAGGGCGACATCCTTGCCTCCCATGAGCTGGGCGCTCCCGGAGAGGTCGTCACGGTCGTCGATTCCACGACCATCGCCCTGCCCGTCACCGGCGTCGGGTCGGTCTGGCTGTACGTGCTGACGGCATCCGCAGTTCTGGCGTTGGCCGCGGCTCTTCTGCTGCGTCGGAGCGCTGGTGATGGTCGCCGCCATTGACGTGGTAGGCGTCGTCGGCCGGCGTCCTTCGACGAATATGTTGGCCTCGGTGCTCCACGGAAAGCCGAGGCCAACCGCATCCACGGCCGGTGGGATATCCTTCCCTCCCTGCCTTTTCCGTTCGCCAGTGAGGGACTGTGATGCGGATGAGAGTACCGTGGCCGGCAAAGGCGGCGGGCACGGACGGGTGGATCCACCGTCGGGCGGTTCCGCGCGTGCCGTCCCAGCATCGAGGTGGCTTCGTCGAGCGTGCGGACGGGAGCATGATATGAACCGGGTGAAGGATGATGCGATGCCGACGGATGAAACCGGAGAATCCGCGGAATCGTCACGAAGGGACCGTGTGCGGGGAGGATCCGACGACGGCGCCGTGGCCTCGGAGCCGGTCCGTCGTATTTCGTCGGGGTCCCATGGGACGTCGGATTCTCGGACGACGAAGCAGCTGATAGCCGCGCTGCACGCAACGTTCCGATCGGGACGGACGCGTCCGTTGGCGTGGCGGCGCTCGCAGCTCAAGGCCATGACGCGGATGCTGCGCGAGAACACCGGAGAGATCTGCGAGGCCGTCCGGGCGGACATGGGCAAGCCCGTCGTGGAGACCCGGCTCATGGAGGTCAATCTCGTCCTCGAGGAGATTCGCTTCATCCTTCCCCGACTCGCTCGATGGGCGGCACGGCGTCCGGTGCCGATGCACTGGCTGCTGCAGCCCGCCGCGGGCTGGACCGTCGCCGAGCCCAAGGGCGTCGCGCTGGTCATCTCACCGTGGAACTATCCGGTGCTGCTCAGTCTCGAACCCATGGCGGACGCCATCGCCGCGGGGGACTGCGTCTGTCTCAAGCCCTCGGAGCTGTCACCGCGCACCAGCGCCGTCCTGGCGAAGCTCGTGGAACGCTATCTTGCCCCTGAGGCCTTCGCCGTCATCCAGGGAGGCCCCGACGTGGCCGCCGACGTTCTGAGGCAGCCCTTCGATCATGTCTTCTACACGGGCTCGGGGCGCGTGGGGTCGATCGTCATGACCGCCGCGGCCCGTCGGCTCACGCCCGTGACTCTTGAGCTCGGAGGGAAGTCGCCCGTGTTCGTCGACGGGTCGGCGGATCTCCGCGTCGCCGCCCGCCGCATCGTCTGGGGGCGCTTCATCAATGCCGGGCAGACGTGTGTGGCTCCCGACTACGTCCTCGTCACCTCGGACGTCGCCGAGGCGTTTATCCGGCTGCTCGCCGGGGCGGTGACGCACATGTTCGGCAGGGACCCCTCGCGCTCGCCGAGCTACGGGCGCATCGTCGACGCCCGTCACGTCGACAGACTGATGGAGCTCATGCCCGACCCCTCCGATCCGTCGACCGGCCGCGTCGTCTGCGGAGGAGACGGGGACAGGGACGCCCTCTACGTCGCCCCCACGGTGATTGCCGATGCGTCGCCGGACGCACCCGTGATGCGCGAGGAGATCTTCGGACCGTTGCTTCCCGTGCTCGTCGTCCGTGACGCGGCCGAGGCCGCGCGGTTCATCGGTTCACGTCCGCGGCCTCTGGCCGCCTACGTCTTCACGCGCAGCGGTGCGGTGCGGCGTCTGTTCGAGACCCGCGTGAGCTCCGGGGCCCTCGGTGTCAATCTTCCGTTGGGACATCTCATGTCCAGTCGGCTTCCCTTCGGAGGCGTCGGAGGCTCGGGTATGGGCGCGTACCATGGCCGGCGGGGCTTCGAGGAGTTCAGCCATCGCCGCTCCGTCGTCGTCAAACCGTGCCGGCCGGATACGCTATCGTTCGTCTACCCGCCCTACGGATGGCTGGCGGGCACGATCGGAGGGATGCTGTGCCGCCCGGGCGCCACCTACGCCCGCCGCCGGGACGTGAACCGGTAGGAGAGAAGCAGAACGACGATCCAGACGGGTCCGACGCATACCGCCACCACGTATGTCGGCGAGAAGCACATGAGCACGACGACCATGAGCAGGAAGGTCAGGACCAGCCACGGGGTGATCTTCGCGAAGGGCAGACGGAATCGCAGCGCGTCGACGGCCTGATCCCCGGTGAGACCGGCAAGCTCGTTCGGGCCGTCGCCGCGGCGGATGGCCCGGCGGAAGCGCAGCTGGGTGATCATGATCATCGCCCAGTTGAGCATGCCCGCGATGGTCGCGATGGACATCAGATAGTTGAACGCGAACTCGGGCCAGAGGAACACGACGACGACGGCGATGACCGTGACGCCCGCCGACGTGAGGACGCCGGCGACGGGAACCCCGCGACGGTCCACGGTCCCCAGCACGCGCGGGGCGTTGCCCTGCCTCGCCAGGGAGAACAGCATGCGAGAATCGGCGTAGAGACTGGAGTTGTACACGCTCATGACGGCGGTCAGGCAGACGAAGTTGAGGATGCCGGCGGCGGCGTGGATGCCCACGGAGTCGAAGATCTGCACGAAGGGGCTGCTGGAGCCGTCGATGGTGTTCCAGGGGACCACGGCCATGATCACGCCGAGGGCGGCGATGTAGAAAAGAAGGATCCGCCAGATGACGCCGTTGACCGCTCGCGGGATGGTGCGTCGCGGGTTCTCGGCCTCGCCGCCGGTGATGCCGATGAGCTCGGTGCCGCCGAAGCTGAACATCACCACGCACAGGGCCATGAGCAGACCGGTCCACTGCCCGTCCGCGCCGCGGGTCATCAGGCCGTGGGGAAGGAAGCCGCCGGCCACGTCGAACCAGTTCAGGAAGGAGGGTCTGACGCCCGACACCGTGGACAGCCCGAGGACGACCACCGCAAGCCCGCCGAGCACCATGGCGGCGACGGCGGCGATCTTGATGATGGCGAACCAGAACTCGAACTCCCCGAAGCGGCTGACCCCCAGGAGATTGGCCGCGGTTATGGCGACGAGGAAGACGCCGGCGGAGACCCATGCGGGTATCGCCGGGAACCAGTAGTTGACGAAGCTTCCCACAACGGACAGTTCCACCATGGACACCAGGATGTAGTTGAACCAGTAGTTCCAACCCGACACGAAGCCCGCCCGCTTCGACCAGTAGCGGGTGGCGTAGTAGCTGAAGGCCCCCGCCTTGGGGTCCTCGACGCTCATCTCGCCCAGTGCCCGCACGATGAGGAAGATCATCGCGCCGCCGACGAGATAGGCGAGCAGGATGGACGGCCCGGCGAGCTGGATGGATTCGCTGGAGCCGTAGAACAGTCCGGTGCCGATGGCCCCGCCGAGCGCTATCAGCTGGATGTGGCGGTTCTTCAGCGACCTGTTCAGCGTGGGCTCGGATGCCATGGGCTCGGAAGGCAATGGGTCGGGCGATGTGGGTTCGGGCGTTGCGGACGTATCCGAGGCGTGATGCAGTGTTGCCGATGACCGCGGTGCTGTGCTGGACATTCGCTTTTCCGTTCCTGACGTCTTTGCGTTCCGTGATGGCGGAACGATGCACAGGGACACTATCATGGCGGCAGGAGGCCGATGCCGTGGGGTCGCCATGGGGATCCCGGTTCGGGATTCATCGGCTTCGCGCGGAAGGACGGGATCCGTCATGAAATTCGGTATGCGTAAGCCCAGTCTGAAGAGGTCCATCAAGGCGAGGACCACCGGGCGTCTCAAAAGGTCGGTGAAGAGGGCGCTCATCCCCGGCTACGGCAGGAAGGGCATGGGCTGGGTGACCAATCCCCGCAAGGCCCTCTACAACAAGGTGTATCGCAGGACGACCTTCAGCCTGTGGGATCTGTTCCGATAGATCCGTTGGTGGATTCGTGGCGTCGGATCCGTCGTTCGGTCCGGTCGTCTTTTCTGCGGCGTCATCCTGCTCCTGAGCGGCTGCGGCGTCATTGCGTGGCAGGCTTTGAGCCGGCCGCGTGAAGGGTCTTCGGGCCGGGTTTCAGCGTGACGCGGAGGCGTCGTCCCCCCGCCGCGGCTTCTCCGGTTCCCTGGCTACGACGCTTCGCGGCCACGAAGGCGCTTGCCCCAACTGCGATGGTGTACATGACGAGAAGAGATCCAACGACGATCCACCGGATCATGATGCTGCCGGGCCTGCCGTACATGACATCGAGGGCGATGATCGCCACGGCGATGCATGCGATGGCCGCGGCGATGGCGGCTACGGCGGATTTCGTCCCGGTCATCGCGGGGAACAGCCTCGATTCGCATTCCACCAGCCCGATGATGGCTGCGGCGACGACCACGGCTGCGGCGATGCCCATGCGATCCCCTTATGCTCTTCTGTGATGCTTTGGACAAGAGTACTCGTCCCGAGGGTTCTCGAATCACGATGATTCGCGTGAAGGTCCGTGGGCTGCGGGGTGAATCCCATGGATCCGAACCGGATGGGTCGGATGACGGTGCGGGTGAGGGGATGGCCGGCCGTCGGGGAGAGAGAAGGGGAAAAGACCCGGCGGCGGCTTCCGCTGTATGCATGGACGGAATCGGGGGAGGATTCCATCCACGTGCTTCACGCTAAACGTGGATTCTGGGCGGTCGGTGCGTACTCGCTGGGAATACCGGGAGAAACGGGGGAGAATCCCCGGTCTCTCTCGGATTCCGGCGGCTCCGGGGAGCGTCTCGTGACGTCCGCGACGTCTAACCGACGATATGCGATCCGCTGGGAACGTGGTCGAAGGTCTTCCCGCACTTCACGCAGGTGAACATCGTCCTCGTCTTGCCGAGTCCGGCCGCGCCTCCCACGGCGCCCAGCGGACCGAAGAGAAGCCCTCCGATGATGCCCTTGGTGACGGAGAGCTTCTTCTTCTGACCTGCGACGACGACTTCCCTATGGCTGCAGAACATGCGGACCTCCCGGCTTCATCCCCTATCCGCAGTCTAGGCGTCGTTCCGTGTTTCTGCCGGTGCGGACTTTCGTGCCGGTGCGGACTTTCGTCGGCCCGGTTCGGTCAGTTCGAGCCGCGCCGGATCAGCGTGGCCCGCTTGACGTCCTCGACGGTGCGGGTGCCGGCGAGCTGCATGGCGATGGCGAACTCGTGGGTGAGATGCTCGATGACGCTCCGCACGCCCAGGGCTCCTTCCAGCGCCAGTCCGTAGATGATGGGGCGGGCGAGCGCGACGACGTCGGCCCCGCTGGCGATGGCCTTGAAGACGTGTGAGCCCCGGCGGATGCCCGAGTCGAAGATCACCGGGACGCGGCCGTTGACGGCCTCGGCGACGGCGGGAAGCACGTCGAAGGCGGCGGGACCTCCGTTGAGCTGGCGGCCGCCGTGGTTGGACACCCACACAGCCGCGGCTCCGGCCGCGATGGCCAGATTCGCGTCGTCGGGGTCCTCGATGCCCTTGACGATGACGGGAAGCCCGGAGTACTCCTCGATGCGCTCAAGGTCGCTGACGGTGATGTCCTGCTTGGCGGCGGCGTAGATCTCCGCGATTCCCTTCCCCTTGCTCCCGCGGGTGCTGAACTGCTCGAGATTGGCCATGGGAAGCGGGAACTGGAAGTGGTTGACGATGTCGGCCTCGCGATAGCCGCCCTGCGTGGAGTCGACGGTGAGGATGATGGCCTTCGCGCCGTTGTCCTTGGCCTCGTCGATGAGGGCGTGGTTGAAGTCCCAGTCGTTGCTCATGTACAGCTGGAAGAACCAGGGCGCTCCCTTGCCGGCCTCGGCCGTCTGACGGATCGTCGTGGTCCCGTAGGTGCTCTGGCACATGATGGTCCCCGCCGTGGCGAAGCCTTCCGCTGTCGCCATCTCGCCGCGTGAATGGGCGAGGCCCTGCGCGGCCGCGGGGGCCATGATGATCGGGGTCGTGATGTCGATGCCCAGCAGCGACGTCGCGGTGGAGGGCTTCGTGATGCCCTCGAGCATCCGGGGGAGTATCTCCACGTCGTTGAAGGCCTCGCGGTTGCGCCGCAAGGTCCATTCGTCCTCGGAGCCTCCCGCGATGTACCCGAAGCCACCCTTGGGGATGATCTTCTCGGCCCGGGATTCCAGCTCGTCGAGGTTGACGATGCCGATCCTCTCCTCGCGGTCGCTCTGCTCGTATCCGTTGGTCGTCGTCATGGCGTGCGCTCCTTTGCGGTCCCTCTGCCTGCGTCCCTGCAGGCCAGCCAATAGACGATTGCATTTGATCTCTCGGAGCATGGAGATGAGGGGCGATTGAGCCAGAAGCGAATCGGGTTGTGGACGCTCGGGCCGTCCGGGCTCCAACGTGCATGCGGCGTTCATGGGCCATGCGGGCCAGCGACCGTGCCGGCCGGGAGAGGGAGGGGGGCGGTTGCGGTCCGAATCGACGATTGGGGATTAGCGCGTGCGTCGCCGGGAGAGGAGGTAGTCGTACATCGACGAGATGTCCTCGTCGGCATGTCCCGCCGCCGCTCCGGCCCGCCACAGCTCGGAGATGCGCTCCAGCACAGGCAGGGCGTCGCCGTCCGGCCGGGCGGAGCGGTATGCGTCCAGCGCCAGGTTGGCGTCCTTCGCTCCCCATCGCAGCGCCATCTCCGTGCCGTAGTCGTGCCAGCCGACCTTCCCCAGCTTGCCGGCCACGTCGGGCGCGGCGAGAGGACCTTCCCCACGGCAGGCCCAGCTGTCGTCGGCCTCCACGCCGCGCGCCGACCCGACCGGCG
>CALEGL010000269.1 GCA_937876495.1 uncultured Bifidobacterium sp. | reverse complement strand
TCAGACCTTCGCGTCCGCGCCCTTCTTCGAGGCAAGGTCGTCGCGAATCTCCTGAAGCAGCAGCACGGTCTGATCCTCGGGGCTGAGTGCCTTCTTCTCCTCCTCGGAAGCTTCCGCACCCTTCTTGTGCACCAGGGACTGGGACATGTCGCGGAACTTGTTGATGGGGACGAGGATGAAGAAGTAGACGGCGACCGCGATGATGAGGAAGTTGATCAGAGCGCCGATAATCGCGCCGAACGAGATGGTGGCGTTGCGGTAGGTGAAGGCCAGCAGACCGCTCATGTCCTGCTTGCCGAAGATCATCGCGATGAACGGGTTGATGAGGTTATCGACGATGGCCGTGACGACCGCGGTGACAGCACCGCCCATGACCACGCCTACAGCCATGTCAATCATGTTCCCGCGGGATATGAACTTCTTAAATCCTTCAATCATGATGCCCTCCTGAAGACTTTGTGGCGTACATCACCACCATACTTTCTCCGGATCCGCAGCTTGCCGCAACGGGTCGTCGGCGTGGGGCACATCACACGGCAGAGAGTCAGTCGTCCCCAAGCGTGACGTGGACGCCACCGACAAGCGCGGCGACAACGTTGTACAGCAGGGCGCCGATAACCGACAGCACCGTGAAAATGACGACCTCCAGAACGGAGAAAATGGTGGCAGCGCTCAGGATGGTGCTCAGCGAAAAGATGTCAGCAAGGTTGAACGAGCTGGTGTCCAGTCCCGTGGAAGAGACGATCTGGTTGATCTGATCGAACAACCCGATGGCGTTGAGAACTGTCCATATGCCGAAAACCGTGACGATCTGGACGATTCCACCGGCGACGGCAAGCAGGAAAGTCATGCGGGCGACGGACCAGATGTCCACTTTCGTCAGCGACAGACTCATGCGACGAGCCCGGGGCGCACCACGACGGGCTCTCCGGGGGCGTCCCAGAGTCTGTGCGGCAGGTTCTGACGAAGATGATGGGCCGGCCGAATGCGAAGGGGGCAACGGCGAGGACGAAGAAGAGGAAGAGGAGCGAACGGATCGACCCGATGCTGGAGGAAAACTCACGAAGGATGACTCATGCACAGGCTTTGGCGGATTACCTTCGTCATAAACGCTCATCGCTTCTCCCTCTACCACAGCATTTGCGGATAGCCCTGAGGCTATCAGGGTTCTCTGACGATTCGACAACGGTCATTCCCATATCCGCGCCTTATTCACGACTTTCCGTCGCGGCGCCGACGCCGTCATCCGAAGAAGATGCGGATGGGGCCGCGGGAGAGACGTTCCCGTCGCCGTCATCATCGGCATCATCCTCGTCGTTCCGTGCGACGGCGATGACGATGTCATCGGCATCAGGCCGAACCAGCGTCACTCCCTGGGTGGTCCGCCCGGTGCGCTTGATCTCATCAACGTCCGAACGGATGACCTTGCCGGATTTCATGATGGCCATAATCTGGTCACCGTCCCCGACGATAAGCGCGCCGACGAGGTCGCCGCGCCCATCGGCGAGCTGCAGGGCCTTGACGCCGAAGCCATTGCGGCCCTGGAGACGGTATTCACCGACCGCCGTGCGTTTCGCGAAGCCCTCCGCGGTGACGACGAGGAGGTCCCGGTCGCTGTCCGCCGGCACGACATCCATGGCAAGCAGGCTATCCCCGTCACGGAAACGCATTCCCTGCACGCCAGCGGTCTGGCGCCCCATGGGCCGCAGCTGCTCATCGTCGGCTCGGAACTTCAGACTCATGCCATGCCTGGAAACCAGGATGATGTCATCATCGGCGTTGCACAGCGCGGCACCGACGAGCTCGTCCGTCGACCCGTCCTCCAGGTCGTTGAGCCTCACGGCGATAAGCCCTCCCTGCCGCGGGGAGTCGTATTCTCCGAGCCTGGTCTTCTTGACCTTCCCGGACCGCGTGGCAAGCACGAGATACCGGGACACGTCGTAGTCCGGGATGGACAGCACGGCCTGGATGCTCTCGTCGGGGGCGAACTGGAGAAGATTCGCCACATGCTGACCCTTGGAGTCGCGCGACCCTTCGGGAAGCTCGTAGGCCTTGAGACGGTAGACGCGTCCACGGTTCGTGAAGAACAGCAGCCAGTTATGCGTCGACGTGAGGAAGAAATGGTCGACGACGTCGTCGTCGCGCAATCTGGCGCCGCGAACGCCTTTGCCTCCGCGATGCTGCGCGCGGTATTCGTCGGCCTTCGTGCGCTTGACGTAACCGGAGCGCGTGACGGTGACGACGACGTTCTCCTCGGCGATGAGGTCCTCGTCGCTCATCTCGCCGGAGTATGGCAGGATGCGCGTGCGACGATCATCCCCGTATTTGGCCACGATCTCGTCCAGCTCGTCCCCGACGATGCGGCGCTGACGCTCCGGGCTCGCCAGAATCGCCTCGTAGTCGGCGATCTTCGCCAGCAGGTCCTCATGCTCGTCGAGGATCTTCTGACGTTCCAAGGCGGCCAGACGCCGCAGCTGCATGGCCAGGATGGCATCCGCCTGCACCTCGTCGACGTCGAGAAGCTCCATCAGCCCCGTGCGTGCAGTGTCCACGTCCCGCGAGGCGCGGATGAGCGCGATGACCTGGTCGATCATGTCGAGGGCCTTGAGGTAGCCCTGCAGGATATGGTCGCGCTCCTCGGCCTCGCGCTTGAGATATCGCGTGCGTCTTTCAATGACTTCAAGCTGATGCGCGACCCAGTGACGCACGAACGCGTCCAGGCTCAGGGTCCTCGGCACTCCGTCGACGAGGGCGAGCATGTTGGCGCCGAAGGTCTGCTGAAGCTGCGAATGCTTGTAGAGATTGTTGAGCACGACCTTGGGAACGGCGTCGCGTTTGAGCACGAGGACCAGCCTCTGGCCGGTGCGTCCCGATGTCTCGTCGCGCATGTCGGCGATGCCCTGGATCTTGCCGTCCCGGACGGCCTCGCGGATGGAGGCGGCCAGACGGTCGGGGTTGACCTGGTAGGGCAGCTCGGTGACGACGAGGCACATGCGGCCCCGGATCTCCTCGGTGTTCACGACGGCCCGCATGGTGATGAGCCCGCGACCCGTGCGATAGGCCTTCTCGATCCCCCGATGGCCGAGGATGGTGGCCCCGGTGGGGAAATCCGGCCCCTTGATGCGGGAGATGAGGGCGTCAAGCAGCTCCTCCCGGCTGGCGTCGGGGTGGTCGAGCGCCCAGTGCACGCCATCGGCGACCTCGCGCATGTTATGCGGGGGGATGTTGGTGGCCATGCCGACGGCGATGCCGGCCGAGCCATTGACCAGCAGGTTCGGGAAGCGGGCAGGAAGGACCGTGGGCTCCTGGGTCTTGCCGTCGTAGTTGGGGACGAAGTCGACGGTGTCCTTGTCGATGTCGCGCACCATCTCCATGGCCAAGGGCGCCATGCGGCATTCCGTGTACCTCATGGCGGCGGCCGGGTCATCACCTGGGGAGCCGAAGTTGCCCTGCCCGTCAACGAGCAGATAGCGCATCGACCACGGCTGCGCCA
The DNA here is from genome assembly GCA_937876495.1 of uncultured Bifidobacterium sp. Lineage (GTDB taxonomy): Bacteria > Actinomycetota > Actinomycetes > Actinomycetales > Bifidobacteriaceae > Bifidobacterium. The sequence goes on along the minus strand of CALEGL010000269.1, from coordinate 19,326 downwards.
TGCGCACCAGGGTCTCGTAGATGGCCGAATCGCCGTGCGGATGGTACTTGCCCATGACGTCGCCCACGACGCGCGAGCATTTGTTGTATCCGCGGTCGGGTCGGTATCCGCCGTCGTACATGGCGTAGATGACGCGACGATGCACGGGCTTGAGCCCATCGCGCACGTCGGGAAGCGCCCTTTCGACGATCACCGACAGGGCGTACGCCAAGTAGGACTCGCGCATCTCCTGCTGGAGGTCCATCCTGCGGACGCGCTGCCCCTGCAGCAGGCCGTAGTCGGTGCGGTCCGATTCCTGGGGACTCGTCGGCTCGAGGGATCCCTCGCCGGGAAGATCCGTTCCCCTGCCGTCGTCGCCGTCGTTCACATCGTCAGTCACTATGCTCTCCTGCCCTGCCTTGTTCGTCCGTCCTCGTCATGCACGCCACGATGGGCGAAACCATGCCCTGTCATGCAGCCGATGAAGGGGATCCCCTTCCGTCCGTATCCGTACCCGCCGGTGACCATCACGCCTTGTGCCCGACGCGCCTATGCATCGATGAAGCGCGCGTCATGGGCGTTGCGCTGGATGAAAAGCCGCCGCGGCTCCACGTCGTCTCCCATGAGCATGGAGAAGGTCTCGTCGGCCTGGGCGGCGTCCTCGATGTGGATCTGCTTGAGGATCCGATGCTCGGGGTCCATGGTGGTCTCCCACAGCTCCTGGTAGGTCATCTCGCCGAGTCCCTTGTACCTCTGGATGCCCTCGCCCTTGGGCAGCTGCCTGCCGGCGGCCTTGCCCTGCGCGAGCACGCGATCGCGTTCGGCGTCGGTGTACACGAAGTCATGCGGTCCCTTGGTCCACTTGAGCCGGTACAGCGGCGGCATGGCGACGTAGACGTAGCCGGCGGTGATCATGGGTCGCATGTAGCGGAAGAACAGGGTGAGGTTAAGAGTGGCGATATGGGCGCCGTCGACATCGGCGTCGGCCATGATGATGACCTTGTGATATCGCACCTTGGACAGGTCGAAGTCCTCGCCGTATCCTCCACCGATGGCGGTGATCAGCGATTCGATGGTCTCCGACTTCATCATGCGGTCGATGGATGCACGCTCCGTGTTGAGGATCTTCCCGCGTAGCGGGAGGATGGCCTGCGTTATGGGGTTGCGTCCCTGGATGGCCGAACCACCTGCGGAATCACCCTCGACGATGAACAGCTCGCATTCCTCGGGGTCGTTCGACTGGCAGTCCTTGAGCTTGTCGGGCATGCCCGCCGTCTCGAAGATCGACTTGCGCCTGGTGCTTTCCCTGGCCTTCTTCGCGGCGATGCGCGCACGGGACGCCTCAAGCGCCTTCTGGATGATGCCGCGGGCTTCGCCCGGATGCGCATCCATCCAGTCTCCGAAGCGCTCTGTCATGACCCGCTGCACGAAGGTCTTCGCCTCGGAGTTGCCCAGCTTCGTCTTGGTCTGCCCCTCGAACTGCGGATTCGTCAGTTTGACGGACACCACGGCGGTGAGCCCTTCGCGCACGTCGTCGCCGGAGAGGTTATCGTCCTTGTCGCGAAGCAGCCCCTTGTCCCGCGCGTAGCGGTTGACCATGGAGGTCAGAGCGGCGCGGAATCCCTCCTCGTGGGTGCCGCCCTCCGTCGTGGAGATGGTGTTGGCGAAGGTGTGCACGGATTCGGAATACGCCGTCGTCCACTGCATGGCCACCTCGGCGGAGATCCCCAGGGTGAGGTCCTCGGCCTCGAAGTCGATGACGTCGTCCTCGACGGGCGTGGCGCCCCGGGCCTTCACCAGATAGGCGACGTAGTCGCGGATCCCGTTCTCATAACGGTAGGAGACGCTGCGATGCAGTTCGTCCACGACGTCGTCTCCGTCACCGGTGACCTCATCCCCAGCGTCATCGAGCCGCCTCAGGTCCGTCAGCGTCAGTCGCAGTCCCTTGTTGAGGAAGGCCATCTGCTGGAAGCGCGCGCGAAGCGTCTCGAAGTCATAGTCGGTCGTCTCGAAGATGCCCGGATCGGCCCAGAACGTCACCGACGTGCCGGTGGATTCGCCCTTCTCCATCGGCATGCCCTTTGCCAGAGGGGCTGTGGGATGCTGATCGACGTAGCTCTGCGTCCAGTGGAATCCCTGGCGCCTGACCTCGATCTGCACCCTGGTGGACAGAGCGTTGACCACCGAGATGCCGACGCCGTGCAGACCGCCGGAGACGGCGTACCCGCCGCCGCCGAACTTGCCGCCCGCGTGGAGCTTGGTCATGACGGTCTCGACTCCGGAGATCCCCTCTCCCGGAACGATGTCCACGGGAATGCCACGGCCGTCATCGACCACCCGAACACCGCCGTCGGCGAGGATGGTCACCTCTATATGGGTGGCATACCCGGCCAGTGCCTCGTCGACGGAGTTGTCCACGATCTCGTAGACCAGATGGTGCAGGCCTCGCGGCCCGGTGGACCCTATGTACATCCCGGGGCGAATGCGGACGGCCTCAAGACCCTCCAGTACACGCAGATCGCTGGCGTCGTAATGATTCGGGGACAGCGAATCGTCAAGCTGGGCTTCAGTGAGCCGATCCTTCTCCTCGGAGGGGTCGGTCTGCTTCATCGCGTCGTCATCAGGACCTGCCACAGAATCATCCTTCCCACGTGCCTCGTAGGCACGGTCGATACAGAGGGCATCATGGCCGCAGAGGGCCGGAAAGGGGCCTCATTGGCTTCCAACCCTGCCATATGTGATTCTACTCGTGGCGGCAGACCTTGCCCTCGGAGGCCACAGAAGGCGCTCCAAGCGCATCATGGTGTTTTTCGCGTCTTCCTTCGGCGTGACGCTGAATGCACTGCAGGCATGGGTGTCGCAACCGCGGGCCCGCCACGTTCCGGCGGCCGTTCCCGGCAAACCGGATCTCACCATCGACGATGTCCGGACCTAGGCAGTGGTCCAGTGACGACGACATCGCGGATTCCGGCCTCGGGTAGCCGTCTGCGAATCGTCTCGCGGATCTGCGTCGTCATGAACCGCAGCTGGGTCGCCCATACCGGTGATTCCGCGCGGATGGTCAGAATCCCGTCCTCCATTCCGAGAACACGCGTATGCAAGGCAACCGCCGGACCGACGACGTCCTCCCAATCCCGTCTCAGATGAGCCATCTGCAGATGCGGCTCCCAACCGTCCTGCCGGGCGAGGCCCGCCAGCACCCCACCAAACGACGCAGGATCGCGATGAGGTTTTCCGAAACTCTCCCATGCGGCCTCCTCGCGTGATTCCCTGTCCCTGAGGAGATCAGCACGGGAGATGATTCCCGAGAACACGCGACGGGCAAGGCGATCAGGGTCGTACTGAATCCTATGGGATGCAGGTGGAGTCATCCCTGCTCGCCCTCTGATTCCGAATCCACCGATTCCATCGGCTTCCACCCATCCCTGGTGACAACGCCCTGAGCATGCGGAACGGCGACGTCCACGGCATCCTGATCGGACATCGCAGCACGGAGCCGTCCGACGTCGATGACATGGATGCCGCCGATCCGCGGAACGTCCCGTTGCGCCGCCGCCGTGATGAGAACCTGGTTCCGCCCGGAGACGTAATCGATGATCCGGCGGCGTCGGACCTCATCCAATTGCGAGAAGACATCATCAAGGATGATGACGGGCTGCTCCCCACGCCGCCGGACGATGACATCGACAAGCGCCATCCGAGCGGCCAGTGCGATGGTCCAGGTCTCCCCGTTCGAGGCGAAGTCCCGCGCTGGCAGTCCATCGAGCTCGAAGATCAGATCATCGCGGTGCGGACCGATGAGATTGCGGCCGCGGGCCACTTCACCGGGGAACAGACGACGAAAATGCTCGCTGATCCTCGGCTCCGACGGCTCTCCGGAGGAGTCGGTCACCTCGGCGAACGACGGCGCGTAGATCATGGCGACGGAATGCTCTCCATCCGCCAGGGATGCATGGATGTCTTGGAAGACCCGTCCCAGCCTGTCTGCGATTTCCGCGCGGCGACGGGTGAGATCAGTCCCCGCTGCGATGAACTGTCCCGTCCAGATCTCCAGCATGTCCAGATCGGCCGGCGAAGCGGCCGATTCCTCAGCGATGTGATGAAGCAGCGCGGCCCTCTGACGACCGATGCGTTCGAATCCCTGAAGCACCTCGACATATCCAGAGGAAAGCAACGCCCCCGCCTGATCCAGGAAAACGCGTCGAGCCAAAGGTTCCCCCATCACAAGACGCTGGTCGTCCGGCGAGAAGAGGACACTGGGAAACAGACCCGTCACATCCCGTAGATAACGGGACGGTCCCCCGTTGAGGCGTCCCCGATTCGCGCCTCGCTGCATCAGGGACGCCTCCACCGTGACTGCTTCATCGGCGGCGTATCCGCGACGCAACGATGAGCCGTGCGATGATGGACCCTCTGACGCCGAATCACTGGAGACGTCATCGGTCTTCCACCCGTCTCCGTCATCGGAAACGTCATCCTCGGGGAGAATGTCTCGGATGTTTGCCCGGACGACGGCCCGGTTCGTCCCGCGCTGGATGAGCTGGGACAGCGTCGAGGTCCTATGGCTCATCCCAGTCGACAGCAACTCGATGGCCTCGACGATGTTCGTCTTGCCTATGCCGTTGGGACCCTGCAGAACCGTGATTCCCGGCACGAAATCAATGACGCAATGGCCCCATGATCGAAAATGGTCAAGGGCCAGGCGGGAGACGATCATGCCGCCCCTCCAAGAATCCTCGTCACTGAATCCCCGTCCTTCTCAGGACAGGAACCTCATGGGAACCAGCAGATAGCGATAATCCAGTGATTCATTGGAATCCTGCTCCTGCTGTCCGTTAAATTCCACGGGCTTGACGGCCGTGGTCATCTTCATCCGGATGAAAGGCTCGGTGATGGCCGACAGCCCCTCAACAAGATAGGAGGGGTTGAATGCGACGGTTATGTCGTTCCCGTCAAGATCGACGTCGAGGACCTCGGTGGCCTGCGCCTCATCGGAGGCTCCGGCCGACAGCGTCAGCTCCTGTCCAGCGAAGGCAAGACGAATGGGAGCATTCCTCTCCGCCACCAGAGCCACCCTCTTGATGGCGGCCAGAAGAGCCTGCCGATCGATTACGGCCTGTATCGGATATTCATCGGCGAAAAGACGATCAACCGCAGGGAATTCACCATCAATCAGCTGTGTAGTGGAGATTCGATTCGCATTCTCGAAGCCCATCAAGGTGGCATCATCCGCGGAAGCGTCGATGATGACGTTCTGGTGCTCATCCAGTGATCGGGCAAGATCCCTGAGCAACGATCCACGGACTAGGGAGTCGACGTCCACTGCACCATCAACGGGAGTCCATGTGACATGGGATCGAGCAAGACGAAATCGGTCGGTGGAAGTCATCACGAGGTCGGTGCCATGGAACTGAAGCCGAATACCGGTGAGAACGGGACGACTTTCCTCCCGTGAAATGGCCACGGACGCCTGATATACAGCCTGGATGAAAGTCTGAGCGTCGATCTGGCCAAGATGTTCCGGTACGGCGGGAAGCTCCGGATAGTCATCAACAGGCATGAGCTGGAGGGTGAATGTTGATTTCCCGGAACGAATCGTCAGAGAGGAGCCTGACGTCGTCAGCAGCGTTCTTTCTGCTGGAAGCGTTTTGGTGATGTCGGCGAGGAGCCGGCCCAGGACGAGAACATCTCCGGGTTCATCGATGCCGGCATCGATTCCGTGCCGTGCAGATACCTCATAGTTGAACGCGGAAAGATGGAGCTGCCCGTCCTGGGCATGCAGTCTGACGCCTGCAAGAAGTGGGTTGGCGGGGCGGGAATCGATGACGCGTGTCGTCCATGAGACGGCGTCGGCCAGAGCGGAAGAATCCACGTCGACTTTCATGTTTCCTCAGTACTTCCTGAAGTGGTGTTCGAATGCTTGTGGCCATTGTAGTCGTTTCGTGTATGGCCATTCTTGCGTATCGAGACATGAGTTTGGGATGCGGATTGAGGAGGAGATGTAAGGAATCGTCATCATAAGGGCTGTGGATTATGTGGATAGAACTTCGGACGGCTTGTTTTTTCTTGGTTCAAGAGACTTCGCCGAGTGTGGATGGAAAGGGAATGAGATGTGCATAAAGTGCTTACTTATCCACCATTTTCTTTGATGGGTTGAACCGTCCCCAATATCTGTGCTCTTATGCGCAGGTCATCCACATTGATCACCGGAGTTTTGCACGAGCTATTCGCAAGCTTTACCCACAAATGTGAATAAGCTTGTGGATAAGTTATCACGCGCCAGGGTATTACACCATGGGGTCAATCGATTCGGAAAGAGGCCGATACCCGGGCAGGACCTCATCTGACGGTCGCTTCCGCAGGCGTCATGAGAGATAGAGCGTGGTGAGCGTTCATGTCATGAAGAAGAGGTTTACGCAGAGAGACGCAGAGAGCACAGAAGTCCTGCGGTGGGAAAGCCGAATCAGTCCAGGGGATGCTGCTTGAGACGGACGGTGAGTTCCATCACGTAGGTGTAGATTTCCTGTTTTTCCTGCATTTCGTTGCTGATGCGAGTGTAGGCATGCATGACGGTGGTGTGATCGCGTCCGCCGAATACCTCTCCGATGTCCACAAGACTCATGCTGGTCATCTCCCGGGTGAGATACATGGCGATCTGCCGCGCAAGAGCGATGTTCTTGGTCCGCATCCGTCCCACGAGGTCGTCAAAGGTCAGATGGAAGTACTGGGCCACCTGACCGATGATGTCTGTCGGACGAACCTCGATGTCGGAGGTGAAGAAGTCCTGCAGCGTCTGCTCTGCGAGAGCCTTCGTCACGGGTTGGTTGTTCAGGGATGCGACTGCGGTGACACGGGTCAAGGCTCCTTCAAGTTCACGGATGTTCTCCGTGAACCGTTCCGCGATGAGGTCCAGAACATCATTGGGAATGACCGTTTGGTTCATTGACGCGATCATGCGGAGGATGGCGATTCTCGTCTCCAGGTCAGGAGGCTTGACGTCGACGGTGAGACCTGATTCGAAGCGGGATATCAGACGGGCTTCGAATCCGCGGAGGTTCTTGGGTGCGACATCGGAGGCGATGACGATGCGCTTGCTTGCCTGATACAGGGCGTTGAAGGTATGGAAGAACTGTTCGAGGGTCGCTTCCTTGCCGCCGAGGAACTGGATGTCGTCAATGAGCAGGACGTCCACTTCCCGATAGCGTCTGTTGAAGTCAGCTATCTGGCCCTGACTCTGATTGGGGTTCTGCAGGGCCTCGATGAACTCGTTAGTGAACTCCTCGCTGGTGACGTATCTCACCTTCAGGGAGGGGTCCTTGACCAATGCATAGTTACCAATGGCGTTGAGAAGATGGGTCTTTCCCAGCCCCGATCCACCGTAGATGCATAAGGGGTTGAAATCGCGCCCCGATCCCTCAGCGACGGCCAAGGCAACCGTTCTGGCGAATCTGTTGGAATCCCCCGGCACAAAGGTGTCGAAGGTCGCATTCTTGTTCAGATGCGTCTTCGGATCAAGTTCGGTCCTATGGTCATCCATGGGGAAGCCGGGAGTCAGCACGGATCCCTGATGCGGGATGTCGGAAACCTGTCTTTCCGTTTTCCCCCGTGCGGGGCCGTCCGCGGGCGGCCTCGTGGACGCGGATGGGGCGTTCTGCACGACGGGAATCGATCGGTGTTGAGTCGGGACTATCTTGAAGGCAGGATAGAGATCCTGTCCGGAGCAGACACGAAGAGCGTGAAGCAGACTTTCATTAAGAGGTCCTTGGAGCGCCTGCTGTGTTTCGACGTTCGACACGTCGAGGACGATCGTCGAACCGATGACCGCCTCCGGGGCGACCCCCTCGAACCAGCTTTTGTCCCTTGGGGACAGAGCATCATCGTTTTTCAGAAAAGCCAGCGTATCGGCCCACACGCGTACTGCCGTGGCGTCTGCACCGGTCGTCCCTTCCACGATGGGTTCCCTCTGCTTCCCCTCGGTAACCGGGCTCGAACCGGCTGTGTACTGGATACAGTAGGCTACTTCTACTCCTCTTTGCTCAGGTTATCCACAGCCTTGCGTGTTGTTTTGAGCCAATTGTGAATAACATGCATGTAATTTGTGGATAATCCGCGGCATTCTGCGGATTCGTGGGAGTTTCTCTCTTCATCTTTTCAGCTGTTACGGAGAGGGGGTGCGTCACTGCTTCCTGCAGATTGCTCAGGATGTTTTGACGAATGCATGACGGAAGAGTAGCGTGATAGCGTTTGACTTAAGAGAAGCCATGCCCTGACATGGCCAAAACCGGGAGATTACCGTCATGAAGAGGACGTTCCAACCGAACAATCGTCGTCGCCACATGAAGCACGGCTTCCGCGTGCGTATGCGTACGCGCTCGGGGCGTGCGACCATCAATCGTCGCCGCGCCAAGGGCCGTGCCTCCCTGTCGGCCTGATTCCTCGACAGGATTCGCATCCATCGTGGAACGACTTCGGAATCATGGCGATTTCGTGGCCGTCATGAGAAGTCATCGCAAGGTGTCCTCACCGGCCGTGGTCGTTCATTATCGGATGCGGCCCATTGATTCCATACGCCCTGGTGTTCATGGCAGGCGTCTGGGTCTTGCCGTCTCAAAGGCCGTCGGCGGAGCAGTGACGCGGAATCGCGTGAAACGGCGGTTCCGCGTCATAGCGCGTGCGTATGAGGACAAGCTTCCTCAGGGATGTGATGTCGTTATGCGTGCTCTGCCGTCGTGTTCACGAACATCTTTTCAGGATCTCAATCGTCAGGTGAGTGCTCTCTTCACGACGATCGGCCGGCGTATCAGCCGAAGCGGTTCGCCCAGGACCGGTGATGGCATAACCACTGTGGCTGTTCTTTCCCATCCATGAAGAAATCCCATGCAGCATGCGCCATACTGGCCGCAATCCGGTGGTACCAGACGCGGATCTCCCCTCTTTTCCCTGCGCGGTGTCGCTACTATCCGACGTGCTCCCGGTATGCCAGTGAGGCGGTGGCTCGGTTCGGTGCATGGAAAGGTGGGATTCTTGCCGTTCTTCGTATATTGAGATGTCGCCCGTGGAGCCCCGGAGGGATAGATGATGTCCCCCGGCGGTTTTCCGTGTTCTATCGGTGGTCATGGTCCCGTGCCCATGAGGAGCCACGGTATGTGCCGCGGTCTCCCATGCGGTCATCTTGTGACGAATAAGGAGTCATCTGGAAATGTACAACCAGAATCAGTTCCTGCTTGACAGCGGTTTCTTCGGGTGGCTGTACAAGCTGCTCACGCCCATCGAGTGGCTGATGACGCAGGTCATGGTTCTCTTCCACCGCTTCGTGACCTTCCTGGGCATGCCCGCAGTCGGATCCTCATGGGTGCTGTCCATCATCGTTCTGGTCCTTATTGTTCATGCTCTGATTCTTCCCATCTATGTCAAGCAGATGAAGGCCATGCGCAAGATGCAGGCTCTTCAGCCGCAGATGCAGAAGATACAGAACAAATACAAGGGCAAAAAGGACCAGGCCAGCAAAGAGGCCATGAGTCGCGAGCTGATGAAGCTCTATCAGGACAACAATGCGAACCCCGCCGGATCCTGCCTTCCCATGCTGATCCAAGGCCCCGTGTTCATGTGTATGTTCTACGTGCTTTCCGCCATTCCCTACATTGCGCAAGGCAAAAGAGCGACGCTGGGTGCCTTCGACAAGGCGACGGCGGGGCAGTTCTCAGACACCACCTTCTTCGGCGTCAACATGACCACGACCTTCGGTTCGGCCGACATCTCTGGCAAGGTCGTCATCGGGGTGTTCATCTTCCTGATGTGTGCGGCCATGTGGTTCATGCAATTCAACAACATGAGAAAGAACCTTCCCCGCGAATCGATGCAGGGGCAGCAGTACAAGATGCAGCAGGCCATGACATGGGCATTCCCCATCATGTACATCTTCTCTGGTCTGAGCTTCCCCTTCGCGGTTCTTGTCTACTGGCTGACGAACAACATCTGCAACCTGCTTCGCTCGATTTGGCAGGTTTATGCCTTTCCGACGCCAGGCTCGCCTGCGGCCGAGGAAAAGGAAGTTCGCGACCATCGTCTTGAGAACGCCCGTCGCGCGCGGAAAGGCGAAATCTCTCTGGAGGAGGAGGAGCTCCAGAAGGCTCAGGAACTCGCCCGGCAAAAAGCAGAGCAGGGACATCAAAGGCAACAGCCAAAGCGCCGTCGTCGGAAGTAAAGAGATGCCGTGATGTTTCACGTGAAACATCACGGAGTCTGCGTCAAGTCCGTAAGGGTTCCTGAGAAGCCTGAAGTCGGCATCATACTGAGATCGAGCGATACACTGGGAAGTCCGGATGTGGAAGGAGAACCGTCATGGTCCAGGAAGCCGAGAGAACGGTCGATCAGCTCAACGAGGAGGCCGATATCGCCGCCGATTATCTTGAGGGGCTCCTTGACATTGCAGATTACGATGGCGACATCGAGATGGGGATTCGCAATGGACGTCCCACGGTGCAGATCGTCGCGGATGATGATACTGACATCAAGAATCTTGTGGGCGAGCACGGTGAGGTGGTCGAAGCGCTTCAGCGTCTGACCCGGCTTGCCGTTCAACAGAAGACGGGCGATCGCTCGCATCTTATCCTTGACGTTGATGGTTATCTTCGTCGCAAAAGGCAGCACCTTCACGACATCGCCGTCGACGCCATCGAAGAAGTGAGGAGTTCCGGCGAACAGGTCGACCTTGAACCCATGAACTCCTTCGAGCGGAAGATCGTTCACGACATCGTTCGTGAAGAGGGATTGAAGTCCCGTTCGCATGGCGAGGAGCCGCACCGCTTCGTGAGCATCTATCTTCCCCAGACGGACAGTGATTCGGAGACCGATGGCGGGGATACCGAGGTGGATGCTGAGGTGGCGGTGTCCGATGATGGAGCCCCGGTTCCCGATGATGGCGTCGTCGCCTAGGGGTTGTATCTGACGGCCCTTGGTTCGCTCTTCGCTTTCGGCCGTTCCTGTCCCCTGGTGATGGAGACATCGCAGTGAATGCGGGCATGAAACGAGGGATGGCCGCTTCTCTTCCGAAGAGTTACCTGTACCTGCACTGGAGAAAATTCTCAGGGGGTCTCGTGCATGAATCTTATGGCAAGGATGTAGGCATTTCTTTTCCGCACGCTTGTCACCCTATGATTCTTGAGTGATGCCGGACGCGTTGTTGATGGAAGCATGTGCGGTCTGTGGATGCCAATCCACCTGCCAGAACAATCCTTCATCATGGTGTCGTTGTGGAATGAGTGGTTGGACTGGCATTGTCGGAAACCGGGAACGTAAGTCGCCTTGGCTTCACCGGAAGCTGTTCCGGGTGGCGATGTAACGAAGTGGAGGTGGATGTGAATACGAATCCACGTGATGTCATGCGCGACGAAGGGATTCAAGGACTCGGGAATCAGGATGGTTCTGATCTCAATGCCGACCCGCTGGAGGATTCTCCGATTCCGAAGCAGATTCTCGGGAACGCCTTTCCAGCAATGGCGATGTTTCACGTGAAACTTCGCAAAGAAGGGATTGACCGAGGAATCATCGGACCACGTGATTCCTCATGTCTCTGGGAACGGCATATTCTTAACTGCGCCGCGATCGTCCCCTTCGTCTCGCAGGTGACGAAGGAACTTGGCGTCCATACGGTGGCTGATGTCGGAAGCGGCGGAGGATTTCCTGGACTGGTTCTTGCAGCATGTCTCCCCGATTGTGACTTTACTCTGATCGAGCCGATGGAACGTCGGGTCGAATGGCTGCAGGAGTGCATCAACGAGCTCGATCTTCGAAACGTCACCATTCTGCGCGACCGTGCGGAGAACATCATTGCCGCTCGAAAACGGCATGATATTTCGGATTACGGAATGGTGCCTGCCTCTGGCTATGCCGTCGTGACGTGCAGGGCCGTAGCACCCATGACGCGTCTGGCCGGATGGACGATTCCCCTACTGATGACACATGGTCGGCTCATCGCTCTTAAGGGGCGCTCGGCTCAGGCCGAAGTGGAGAAAGCTCGGAAATCGATTGTCAAGGCGGGCGGTTGCGATCCACAGGTTCTTGAGGCTCCCGTGGGGGCTGATCTGGAGTCAACCCATGTCGTCGTCATCCGCCGCCGTTAGCATTGCTTCGCCTTGGCAAAGGCACAGTACGGATGTCCCATCCATGCATTGTCTCTGAACAACTCGATTTCCGCCCTCGCCGTGAAAGGCGCAGCACCTCGACTGGGAAGAGTGTCCCTTCTTCGTGTGTATAGCTCCAATCCAGGTACCGGGGGATGCGCCATCATTCTGGAGCTGATTGTTCCCCGAGTTCCTCGATGTTGACGACATCAGTTCCAGATTCATGTCTGCCCCGGGAGGGAGATGGTCGGTAAGGATGTCTGGACTGAGGTATGCCGTCCATGAGGTGAAGCAATAAGTGGCGTAGGGGGTTAAGGTTCAATTTCTGGAGTTGCAATTCGGTGATCATGCGAACATCCCGTAGGAACCCTGGATCACGTAGGAAACCTGCATGGCGTAATCGAGGGGAAAGAGATCAGAGAAAGGGCAGTATTCGTGTTCTCCGACGCAATGACGACACTCATGAAAGCATAGAGGTCCCGATTCGCTCCCTGGTCATAGTGCACATGACATCATGCCCGTTATTCACGCGCCGTGGCAGGTAGAATGACATGGGTGCCGGCATCGGTCCTCGAACGGCCCAGCATCGGAGGAATGACGTGGCTAAGCATGCTCAGGTTCGTCGCAAGCAGCCAGAAACGACTTCATCGACGATCGCGCGGATTTTTCGGAATGATGAATCATCATTGGGCGCGGAGATTGCCGATACCGTCGCTCGGCGCGAAAAGCTCAGCCATACTTCGATATCCCGACCTGCGCGGACAAGGTTCCTCGCCGTCGCCAATCAGAAGGGTGGTGTGGGAAAAACAACGACCATGGTGAATCTTGCGGCAGCCTATGCCCATGCAGGTCTGAGGGTGCTGGCCATCGATATGGATCCCCAAGGTAATGCCTCCACGGCATTGGGGATTCGTCATGCGGAGGACATCCCCTCCGTCTACGACGTTCTGGAAGGACGTCTGACGATGGAGGATGTCAGACATCCCTGCCCTGAGTTTCCCAATCTTGATGTCATTCCGTCTTCATTATCCTTGGCTGGGGCGGAGATGGAGCTCGTCGAAGTTCCTGATCGGACATTACTGCTTAAGCAGGCATTGAAGCGGACCTTGACTACTGGCGAGCAGAGGTATGACTATGTCATTATCGACTGCCCGCCAAGCCTTGGTCTGCTTTCCCTTAACGCCCTATGTGCCGTCACCGGCGTGCTGGTTCCTCTCCAGGCCGAGTACTATTCCCTGGAAGGGCTTTCCCAGCTGATGCGTGCCATAACCATGGTTCAGGAGCACTACAACCCTGAGCTTCAGGTGATCGGACTGCTGATCACGATGTTCGACCGGCGAACACGTCTCAGCAAGGAGGTGTTCGACCGCGTCAAGGAGGGATATCCTGAGGCGACCCTCGAGACGACCATTCCTCGGAGCGTACGGATCGCTGAAGCACCCAGCCATCTTCAAACCGTTCTTACCTATGATCCGCAGGGGATGGGATCGGTCGCCTATCGCGAGGCGGCACTTGAGATATCACAGCGAATTTCCGGTAGCGACTTGGATGCCAACGAAGAAAGCGAGACAAGGAGTTCATGACAAGCAAATCTCGGCTCGGACTCGGGCTTGGAGCGTTATTTCCCGATCAGCCAATTGCGCGTCCGATGCCAACACCGAAACCCGCGAAACCTCTGGGAGACGATGGGACCTCGAAATCCGAAGAGGCGAAGCAGGGGTCCGGCAAAGAGCGCTCTCATGGTGCTGGAAGCGATAAACCGTTGAATAAGACAGTCGAATCGCAGAATGTTTCACGTGAAACATCAGCCTCAACGACATCTCGGCGTCGTCGCGTTCCATCCTTGGATGCGCTTGTCCATCCGAGTGATATGTTCTTCGGCCAGAACGCCACTGCTTCACCACATGTCACGGCAGGCGAGAAGCCGGGTGGTGCCAAATCCGGACAGGATGATCAGGAGAGATCGGCAGGCATTCCAGACGAGGAATCCGCGACCATGGCGGGCCATACCGACGAGAATCGCGATGAGGTGCACGATGCACGTCATCGTGCGGGACTGGACTCAACCTCATCGGTTGAAAAGGATAAGAATAATCTGAAACCCGTTGCCGGTGCCTATCTGGAAGAGCTTGGCATCTCACGGATCGTCACTAACCCTCATCAGCCTCGAACGGTATTTGATGAGGATGAGCTCATGGAGCTCGCTGATTCGATTCGGCAGGTTGGGGTGCTCCAGCCCATCGTCGTTCGGCATTTGGCGTCGTCCGATGATTCTCCCCAGGCATCCAAAGATGATGATGATCGTTATGAACTCATCATGGGTGAACGTCGTCTTCGTGCGGCAGGTCTTGCCGGGCTGACGACGATTCCCGCCATCATTCGGACGACGTCTGATGATCAGATGCTGCGAGATGCGCTTCTCGAGAATCTTCATCGCGTGGAACTCAATCCGGTTGAACAGGCAGCAGCGTTTCAGCAGATGATGGAGGAATTCGGTCTGACGCAGGCTGAGCTTTCCCGTTCTGTCTCTCTGTCGCGTCCTCAGATCGCCAATACGCTTCGACTTCTGAAGCTTCCTGGCTCAATTCAGAAGCAGGTAGCAGCCGGCGTCATCTCAGCAGGTCATGCGCGAGCTCTGCTTTCGCTGTCTTCGACGGAGGATATGGAAGCCTTGGCAAAGCGCATCGTCGCTGAGGGATTGTCAGTGCGCAGCACTGAAGAAATCGTCATGCTGAAGGCATCGGGAAAGAAGCCTGTCTCACGTTCCACACGATCGAGTCTGTGGGAGAATTCTCCGGTCCGTCAGCGTCTCGAAGATCGATTCGATACCAAGGTCAGTATCACGGGAAGCGCCAGCCGAGGAAAGATTCATATCGTGTTCTCCTCCAAGGAGGATATGCAGAGAATCCTTGGTCTTCTTGATCCTGATTCCCCAGTGTCAGATTCCACGCAGGAATGGTCGTGACGGGAGGGAAAATCGATTCTCGCCGACTTGGTAAATCGAGGGTGGACCGGTCAACCTGAGCTTATGCGTTGATGTGGTGTGATAGCGGTCATGCGTTGTTCACGGTCCTGCCAGTTTCTGCGTTGGGGCTGTAGAACGACGATGTTGCGGCCGCATCGATGGAACTGCGTTCGAGCGCCTTCGTCCGCGGATACGCATTCTGACCGTCCGTCGATTCGCGGACGATCAGAATTATTGCGCTAGCCCGCTATTGCTTCGAATCGACCGGAATCCGTCCTGATTCGTCGGTGATCACCGTGGCGGCAGGTGCGATGTCGTGGTCAGTGAGATAGGCCTGTGCATCAAGAGCAGCGCGACACCCCATCCCCGCAGCGGAGACCGCCTGACGGTAGACCGAGTCGACGACGTCTCCTGCGGCGAAGACGCCGGAGACGGATGTCTTCGTGGAGGCTCCCTCGACAAGGACATAGTTGTGGTCATCGCAGGCAACCGTACCATCAAGGAAAGCCGTCGAGGGGGTGTAGCCAATGGCGACGAAGACTCCCTTGGCGGGAATGTCCCTCCGTTCGCCGGTTCGTACGTTGTGGATGCGGACGGTGGTTGCACCCTCCGAGTTCCCGTCGATTTCGTCCACGACACTGTCCAGCACGAAGGAGATCTTGGGATTCCTTCGGGCACGATCGACCATGATCTTTGACGCGCGGAAGGCGTCCCGTCTATGGATGAGAACCACTGACGAGCCGAAGCGTGACAGGAAATCAGCCTCCTCGAAGGCGCTGTCGCCCCCACCGACGACGACGATGGGCTGATTCCTGAAGAAGAAGCCGTCGCAGGTGGCGCAGTACGAGACTCCTCTGCCGGAGAATTCCTTCTCACCAGGGACACCGAGCTTTCTGACCTGCGATCCCGTGGTGAGGATGACCGAGCGGGTGCGGATGTCATCGCCCGCATCACAATGCAGTGTCTTGATGTCGCCCTGAAGATCGACGGATGTCACATCATCCCAGACGATGGATGCCCCGAAGCGTTCGGCCTGCTTCTGCATGGCAGTCATGAGATCCGGACCGAGGATTCCTTCTGGGAAGCCAGGGAAATTCTCGACTTCAGTGGTGTTCACGAGCTGCCCGCCGGGATTTATCGCTCCGGCGATCACCAGAGGACGGTAGCCGGCCCGACCGAGGTAGATGGCCGCTGTATACCCTGCGGGGCCTGAACCGATGATGGCGACGTCATGAATGGTCTGAGTCTGTGGCATATGCCTACCATATCTCACCGCCGCCGACCTGAGCCGTGAGCGGATGCGGAATCCTGTCCGGCGGGTCATCCTTCAACTCTATGTTGTCGAAATCCGGGTTTTCGGGTGCCTCCGCGGCATTTGCGGATGGCGCGTTCCCCGTATGCCCGTCCTGGACGTCCGTGGCGTCGAAATGCCTCTGGACCCGAAGCATAGGTCTGGATTCACAGGGGCATGCTGATTCGTAAAACTGGGACCAGGACTCGACGGGGCTGAGTCAGGAACGGGTTCGGTCTGAGACCGAACCCGAGCCAACAAACCAATCGGAATTCATAAGGGCGGTGCGAAGATCCACGCGGAGGAATGCATTCCGCCGGGAATCGTCTATCGCGGTTGAACGCGAGACTGTCTCAGAACGGATTCGACCAGAGACGAATACAGATCCGACAGCTCGTATCCTGCGGCCACTGCGGCCTGGGGAAGCAGGGATGTGTCCGTCATGCCAGGCGTCACGTTGGACTCCAGGAACTGGGGGACTCCGTCGGCGTCGACGATGAAATCCGTTCGGGAGATGTCCCTGAGGCTCAGCGTGCGGTGCGCAGCTACGGCGGCATCACTGGTAGCCTTCAACACCGCTTTTGGCAGACGTGCCGGGACGTAGAAATCAGTCGGTCCCGGTGTATAGCGGGCGTCGTAGTCGTAGGCGCCATTGGGTGTGTCGATTTCCAGCGGTGGGAGGACGATAAGCCGACCATCGATCTCAAGAATCGATACGGACACCTCGGTTCCCTGCACAGCCTGCTCCACTAGGGCGACATTGCCGTAGGCGAAGCATTCGACCATCGCCTGTGGAAGCTGATTCGCTTGGGAGACCAGAGTGCAACCAAGCGCAGAGCCTCCCATCGTCGGTTTGACGAACAGAGGAAGACCCAGAGACGTCACGAGAAGATCGATGATGCGATGGACGCCGAGCTCGCGGAAGACCGATTCCGGCAGCGTGACGGAATGCGGCGTCGACAGCCCCGCAAGCTTCCTGACGATGTTTTTGGCTATGGGTTTGCTCCACGCCGTCCGTGAGGCTTTGGCGCGCGAACCGATGTAGGGCAGCTCCTCCATCTCGAGGATATCCCGGATAGATCCGTCCTCCCCGTTTGCTCCGTGCAGCAAAGGCCAAACGATATCCGGTCTTGTTTGGGGATCGGACAGATACGAGAGCAGATCCCCGTCCATATCATGGAATCTGACATTCCACCCTGCGTCTTCGAGGAATCCGCCGACCCGATGGCCGGAGCTCAGCGACACGTCACGTTCGTGGCTGAGACCGCCACAGATGACCAGAACGGAGGTGTTTCCACGGTCTACGGGCTTTGTGGGTGCGGTGTCATCATCCGCCGGAGCCTTGGCACGGGCTGAGCCGTTGTCGTTGTTGCCTGTCATGTGAGCCGCCTTTCTGGATGAATCGCGTCGTTGTGCGGTGGTCGTCTGCTCTTCACGCCGTCTGGGGGCCGGGCGTGTCGGGGGCACCGGGGTGTGGGTCGGGTTCCCCGCCCGTTCCGAATCGTTCCGGTGTCTGCCTCTCGGCGTCGATGACGGTGGCTAGGCGCCGGATTCCCTCATGGATCCGATTGGGGGTGGGATAGCAGAAGGACAGGCGCATATGGTCGGTGCCTTCGCCGTTCATGTAGAAGCCGGTCCCCGCGACATAGGCGACTTTTGCGGTGATGGCCCGCGGAAGCATGGCACGGGAGTCGAGGCCCTCGGGGATCTTCAGCCAGATGTAGAAGCCTCCGCGTGGCTTGTTCCAGGAACAGTAGGGAAGGTATTCATGCAACGCGGAGTCCATCGCCTCGCAGCGGCCTTTGTACATGCCCCGGTAGTCGTTGATCTGTTTGCGCCAGTCGAAGTTGTCCAGATAGGTCGTGATGGTGAACTGGCTCATGTTGGAGGGGCAGAGCACCGACGCCTCGTTGGCCAGTACGAGCTTGTGACGAATCCCGGGAGGCGCGACCATCCATGCGATGCGCATGCCGGGTGCGATGATCTTCGAGAAGCTTGACAGATACACGACGTTCTCTGCGTCCATGGACCGCAGCGCGGGATAGGTCTGACCATCAAACCCGAGGAGCCCATAGGGGTTGTCTTCGACGATAAGGACGTGGTGGCGGCGGGCGATGTCGAGGATGGCGGGCCTGCGTTTCACGCTCATGGTGACGCCTGCGGGATTGTGGAAGTTGGGGACCGTGTACAGGAACTTGACCTTCCGGCCGCTAGCGCGTTGTTCGACGATGGCGTTCTCGAAGGATTCTGGGATGAGACCTTCCGCGTCCAGCTCGACGTTGACGACGTCGACCTGGAAGGACTGGAAGACTCCCAGTGCACCGACGTAATTGGGGGCTTCGGCGAGGACGACGTCACCGGGGTCGCACATGATGCGGGTGATGAGATCCAGGGCGTTCTGCGATCCGTTGGTGATGACCACGTCATCGGGCTGGACGTCGTCGATTCCCTCAAGTTCCATGATCTGCAGGACGTCCTCGCGCAGGTGCGGATCACCTTGGGCGGAGCCGTACTGCCAAGCGACCTCGCCACGGTCGACGAGCATTTTGGCGATGAGTTCGGAAAGCTCCTTGAACGGCATATAGCCGAGATAGGGCATGCCACCGGCGAGAGAGACGACCTCGGGGCGGGATGCCACGGCAAACAGGGCCCGAATCTCGGAGGCTCGCATTGCCTCGGCGCGCGCGGCATAGGAACCGAACCAGGGGTCGTTCCTGATGACCTTCGAGGGTGAGGCATCCTGCTGCGTCTCGGACATTGCCGACCTTCCTTCAGATTCTTGGGGCAAGCACGCTCAGCAGCCACTGTAGTCGACATGATGGTCGGGGCTCCGGCTCTGTTCCAACCCCCACCGTTTCAGTACACTGAGCCGTTAAGCGCAAAGCCCGGTGGGCTTTGCGTAGGCTCAGCGAGCGCGATTCTCGAGCGCGAGGGAGACGCCGTCAGGCGGCTTTCGTTAAGCGCAAAGC
>CALEGL010000268.1 GCA_937876495.1 uncultured Bifidobacterium sp. | reverse complement strand
TCTCTACCCCGGTCAGGGCGTGCAGAGCCGCGGTATGACGCTGGACGACAGGGCGTCATCGCCCGCGGTGCGCGAGGTCTGGGGGAGGGCGGATGCGGTCACCCGCGAGCGTCTCGGATTCTCGATCCTCGCCATCGTCAGGGACAACCCCACCCGGATCGTGGCGAAGGGCGTGGAGTACCGCCATCCCGACGGCCTTCTCAATCTCACCCAGTTCACGCAGGTCGCCCTGGCGACGGTGGCCTTCGCCCAGACGGCCAGGATGAGGGAGGCCGGCGTCGACGTCTGGCCGGCGTACTTCGCCGGGCATTCGCTCGGCGAGTACACGGCGCTGAGCGCCTTCGCCGGCATCATTCCCCTCGAGACGACGCTGGAGCTCGTCTTCCATCGCGGCTCGACCATGCATCATCTCATCCCGCGTGACGCCGACGGACGGTCGAACTACCGCATGGCGGCGCTCAGACCCAACCAGTTCGGTGTCGGCGATGGCGATGTCAGGGACTATGTCGAGGGCGTCGCCCATGAATGCGGCGAGTTTCTCCAGATCGTCAACTACAACCTCGAGGGCCGTCAGTACGCGATCGCCGGAACCATCACCGGACTCGACGCGCTGCGACGCGACAGCGAGCGCCGCGCCCGCGAGGCCGGGGGAAAGCCTCCGTTCATGCTCGTCCCCGGAATCGACGTGCCCTTCCATTCCCGTCTTCTGCGCGGAGGTGTCCCCGAATTCCGGCGCAAGCTGGAGGCCCTCCTGCCGCAGGACATCGACTTCGGCCGGCTCATCGGACGATACATCCCCAATCTCGTCGCCCGTCCCTTCGAGCTGACGCGCGACTTCGCCTCCTCCATCCTCGAGGTCGCCCCCTCGCAGCCGGTCCGCGACGCCCTCGCCGACCCGACGCTGTGGGACGGGTCGAGAACGGCCGGCGAGCGCCTGGGACGCCTGCTTCTCGTGGAGCTGCTCGCCTGGCAGTTCGCCTCCCCGGTGCGATGGATCGAGACGCAGCGTCTGCTGTTCTCGCCCCGGTCCGCGGGGGGGCTTGGCGTCGAGCGGTGCGTCGAGGTCGGTCTCGCCAAGGCGCCCACTCTGGCGAACATGGCGTCTCGGACGCTGTCCCTGCCTGCCTTCGCGGAGGCCTCAACCGTGGTGTGGAATGTGGGACGCGACGAGTCCCGCGTGTACATGACGGATTCCGACCCGCTGCCCGGCGCCGTTCGGGATGACGCTTCGGATGGCGCCGCGGATGGCGCCGGACAGGGGAGTGGCGCCCACGCGGATGCGGGACGGACGTCCCGTGCCGACCACGCGGCCTCCGCGTCCGCTCCGGAACCCTCCCCGGCTCCGGCGGCCTCGGCCGGTCCGCTGGTGTCCGTCGCCCCCGCGTCGGCGTCGTCGGACGGGAACGCCGGCGCGTCCGACATCCCCTTCGCCGCCTCCGACGCCATCCGGGCGCTGATCGCCCATGAGGCCCGGCTCCGTCCCGACCAGATCGGCGACGGCGACACGACCGACACCCTGACGAACGGCGTGTCCTCGCGCCGCAACCAGCTCATCATGGACCTCGGCGTCGAGCTGGCCGTCCCCTCGCTGGACGGGGCGGCCGACGCCCCCGTCTCCCGGCTGTTGCCGATGGTCGACCATGCGGCGCCGACCTACCGGCCCTTCGGGCCTGTTCTCGAGGACGTCGTGCGCTCGCGGATCCACGCCATGTTCGGATCCGCGGGTCTGGGCCGGCAGCAGGTCGAGGAGCGCGTGCGGTCGGTCTGGCGTCTCGGCGAAGGCTGGGTCGGCCATGTGCTTCTCGCCTTGGCCCTCGGCACGCGTGACGGCGAGTCCGTGCGCGGCGGCGACCTGGCGACGCTGCAGTCCTCGCCGGCCGGTGACATGGCCTCGGCCCGCGCGCTTGTCGACGCGGCCGTGGAGCAGGTCGCGTCCGACCACGGAATCCAGGTGAGCCTTCCCCAGGCCTCCGGCGGCTCCGGCTCCGGCGCGGTCGTCGACTCGGCCGCTCTGGACGCCTTCGCCGACCGCATCGCCGGCAGGGAGGGCGTGCTGGCATCCGCGGCGCGTCTGGTCCTCGACCGTCTGGGGGTGTCCGCCTCGACGCCGACGGGTGACGCCGATGCCGATGCCCACGCCCTGACGGAGGCGGTGGCGGCCGAGCTCGGTCCCGACTGGCTCCGTCAGGTCGAGCCGCGTTTCGAGGCGGGGCGCGCCATCCTCTTCGACGACCGCTGGGCCCTGGCCCGGGAGGACGTCGCCCGGATCTACCACGAGCATGACGAGAAGGCCATGCGGCGGCATATGGTCGGCGCCGGTCGTGCCGTGCATGACGAGGCGCTGTGGTTCGCCGGCAGGGCGCGGGCGCAGGGGGATTCCGCCGTGGCGGACGCGCTCGAGCGCGTCGCCCGCGAGGCGCTGGAACGAGATCCACTGCAACGGCCGGCGTCCGGCAGGGCCGCGACGGACGCATCCGAGACTTCGGAGGACCTCTCCTTCCGCGGCGACGTGGCCGTCGTCACCGGCGTGGCGCCCCGATCCATCGCCGGAGCCGTCGTGAAGGGGCTTCTCGCGGGCGGGGCGACGGTCGTGGCCGTCTGCCACACCTTAGATTCGCGGATGCGTCTGTGGGCGCGGGCCGCGTACCGGGACCACGGGACCTCGGGGTCCGCGCTATGGCTGGTGCCTGCGAATCTGTCCAGCTACCGGGACGTCGACGCGCTGGCCGCGTGGATCGTGGACGAGCAGACCGAATCCTCGGGGGCTTCGCGCACCGTCGTCAAGCCGGCTCTGGAACCCGACCTGCTCTTCCCCTTCGCCGCGCCCCGCGTGCATGGGACGCTGGAGGACGCCGGCCCGCTGTTCGAATCCCAGTCGCGCCTCATGCTCTGGGGCGTCGAACGCCTCATCGTGGGTCTGTCCCGTGCCGGCGAGGGGACGGACGTCGACCATCGGCTGCACGTCGTGCTCCCCGGATCGCCGAACCGCGGCGTCTTCGGCGGCGACGGCGCCTACGGCGAGGTGAAGGGCGCCTTCGACGCCCTCGTAGCCCGGTCGAGATCGGAGACCGGCTGGTCCGGTCACGTCACCTTCGCCCATCCGCTTATCGGCTGGGTGCGCGGCACCGGCCTTATGGGAGGCAACGACCCGCTGGTGAAGGCCGCCGAGGAGGCGGGGATCGCTACCTTCTCCACCGAGGAGGTCGCCGCGGAGCTGCTGGGTCTCGCCACTCGCGAGGCGCGCGTCGATGCACTGCGGGCGCCGCTGGAGAAGGACCTCACCGGGGGGCTCGGATCCGGCCCCGTCGACATCCGCGCGCTCAGGCACCGGGCGCAGGAGATGGCGCTGGCGCGACCGGAGGATTCCGACGGCTCTCCGACGGCGGGAGGACGGGGCTCCGACGACCCGGACGTCGCCGAGACCGCCGGTGCGACCTCGTCCGACGAATCGCGCAGGAAGGGAACGGTCCATGCTCTTCCCACGCCGCATATCCCGCATGTGCCGGTGGTCGACCCCGAGCAGTGGGGGTCCGTCGAGGCGCCTCCCGAGGAGCAGATCGTCATCGTCTCCGTGGGCGAGCTGGGTCCCTGGGGGTCCGGACGCACCCGCTTCGAGGCCGAGATGGGCATCGACCCGTCCGGCGACGTGGATTTGTCGGCTTCGGCGGTGCTGGAGCTCGCCTGGGGGATGGGGCTGGTCTCCTGGCAGACGGGTCCGATTCCCGGCTGGTACGACGGCGAAGGAAACGCCGTCCCCGAGGAGGACATCGTCTCCCGCTTTCATGACGAGGTGCTGGCGCGCTGCGGCATCCGCCCCTTCGAGGACGGCATGGGCGGGGACTACCGCCAGGGCACGGACGAGAAGGAGGCCGAGGTCTTCCTCGACCACGACGTGAGCTTCACCGTGGCGGACGGGACCAGGGCGCGCGAATACGTGGCCCTCGACCCCGGACACACCGATGCGCGGCTCGACCCCGACTCGGGGGAGTGGACGGTGACGCGCCGACGCGGCGCCATGGTGCGCGTGCCTCGCCGGGCCGCCATGAGGCGCACCGCCGGCGGCCAGATCCCCTCGGGCTTCGACCCGCGGCGGTGGGGCATCCCGGCGTCGATGGTCGACGAGGTTGACCCCATCGCGCTGTGGAACCTCGTTACCGCGGTGGACGCCTACCTGTCCGCGGGCATCACCCCGGCGGAGATCCTCCGGGCGGTGCATCCCAGCCGCGTCGCCGACACGCAGGGCACGGGCTTCGGCGGCATGCGGTCGATGCGCCGGCTGTACCTCGACCGCTTCCTCGGGCATGACGTCCCGCTGGACATCCTCCAGGAGGCGCTTCCCAACGTGGTGGCCGCGCATGTCATGCAGTCCTACGTGGGCGGGTACGGATGCATGGTGCAGCCGGTGTCGGCCTGCGCCACCGCGGCCGTCTCCCTCGAGGAGGCCTGCGACAAGATCGCCCTCGGCAAGGCCGACGTGGTCGTGGCCGGCGCCATCGACGACATCGGCGTGGAGTCCGTCGAGGGCTTTGGCGGGATGAACGCCACCGCCGACACCGCTGCCATGACCGGCCGGGGCATCGACGTGCGCTTCCTGTCGAGGGCCAACGACCGTCGCCGCGGCGGGTTCGTCGAGTCGCAGGGCGGCGGCACGATCCTTGTCACGCGGGGCGACGTGGCCTTCAGTCTCGGTCTGCCCGTGTCCGCGGTCGTCGGATACGTGCACTCCTTCGCCGACGGCGTCCACACCTCCATCCCCGCGCCCGGTCTGGGGGCGCTCGCCGCCGGTCTGGGGGGCGCCGATTCGGAGCTCGCCCGTCGCCTGGGCAGGCTGGGGGTTTCGGCGGACGACGTCGCCGTGGTCTCCAAGCACGACACCTCCACGAAGGCGAACGACCCCAACGAGTCCGAGCTGCATGACGCTCTGGCCACGGCCATCGGCCGGCACGACGGCAACCCGCTGTTCGTCGTCTCCCAGAAGAGCCTCACCGGCCATGCCAAGGGCGGTGCCTGCGTGTTCCAGATCAACGGTCTGACGCAGCTGTTCGCCACCGGAACCATCCCGGCGAACGCGGCGCTGGACTGCGTCGATCCGGCGATGCGCGGCGACTCGCATATGGTCTGGCTGCGCTCCCCGCTGCATGTGGGGCTTGTGCGCGCCGCGCTGGCGACGTCGCTGGGCTTCGGCCACGTCTCCGGGGTGGTCGCCCTGGTGCATCCGGGGGCCTTCGAGGCGGCCGTGGCGCGGACTCGGGGCCGCCGGGCTCTGGAGGGGTGGCGTCGGCGCGCCGACGAGCGCCTGAGAAGCGGCCGCAGGCGTGTCCTCGAGGGGATGATGGGCGCCGCCGCGCTGTACGAGCCGGTCGACGGACGGCGTCTTCCCGACGACGCCGGGACGGGCGCGCATGAGGTCGAGAAGTCCATGCTGCTCGATTCCGACGCGCGTCTGGGCGCCGACGGGACGTATCAGGCATGAGCGGCATGCGGGGTATCCCCGGCGTGGCGGGGGTCGGCCATGACGTCGTGGACATCCCCGACTTCGAGCGTCGGCTGCGAATCACCGGGTCGCGCATGCCCCTGCTGTTCTCGGCCCGCGAGCGTCGTCAGTGCTCGCTGCTTGCACGCCGTCACGGCGACGGGGAGACACGGCATCTGGCGGCCCGGTGGGCAGGCAATGAAAGCGTCGTCAAGGCCTGGTACGAGGCGGTGGGCAAGCCGCCATACCCGCGCGCCCGCCTCCCCCGGGAGGCGATCGAGGTACTGGACGCCCGCCGCGGCGCTCCCCACGCCCCGCTGCGGGGTGGCCCGTCCGCGGCCTGCCTCG
>CALEGL010000267.1 GCA_937876495.1 uncultured Bifidobacterium sp. | reverse complement strand
GACGGCGAGCTCCCGCATGACGGCGAACCGGCGCGGCCGTGCGCGGACGGCGAGACGGTGACCGGGACCGGAATGACCTCCGAAGGTGAGGACGCGGATCTCGTCGGTGGGGCCGACGATGCCTCGACGCCGTCGCCGCGACTCTCCTGGTGGAGGCGCATGAAGGGGTCCGTGCTTCTCCCCGGCTGGCTGTACGCGGTGGTCGTCATCCTCATCGACCTTCTCGCCGTGGGGATCCTCCAGTGGGGCGTGGCCCTCTCCAGCACGCGCGTCAAGCTGTCCAGCCCCCTGAACGGCTTCTGGACGCTGGTGTCGAAGACATGGACGGACCTCAACTTCGTCCTCCTTCTCAACATGCTGCTGGTCGGATGTGCCTATCTCGTGCTTCTGATGCTCATCAACCGCCTGTGGATCGCCTCCCCGGTGCTTCTCGCCGTCGTCACGGTGATCGCCGTCATCGAACGCTTCAAGGTGGAGCTTCGCTATGAGGCCATCCAGCCGTCCGATCTCGACTTCCTCGGCTCGAACACGGGCAATCTCGTCAGCTTCGTCCCGGACGGGGCCGTGCTGGTCATCGTCCTCGCCCTACTGGCCTTCGCCCTCGTGGTCGTCCTCTTCGTGCTGCTGGGCCGGCTCGACTCGCGGCATGGGCGTCTGGTGCGGGGACCGACGAAGGCCTTCGCCGCCGTCATCCGGCTGCTTCTCATCCTCGCCCCCTCTCTTTTCCTTGGTCTGTACGGATCCCAGGTG
Source organism: uncultured Bifidobacterium sp. (assembly GCA_937876495.1). GTDB lineage: Bacteria > Actinomycetota > Actinomycetes > Actinomycetales > Bifidobacteriaceae > Bifidobacterium. The sequence goes on along the minus strand of CALEGL010000267.1, from coordinate 5,074 downwards.
GGGACCTACGGATCATGGGCGCGGTCGTTCTCCTCGACGATGGGGGACATCCCCTCGATGTGGGACTCCGTGTACGACGCGCAGCGCAACGGCGTGGTCGTGGCATTCCTCCGCCAGCTCAACCCGACGGTCATGGAGGAGCCCGAGGGATACAGCAAGGCCACGATGGAGGCCGTGGCCAAGCGCTATGCGTCCGAGGCCGCGACCATCAACTCCACGCGTTCGCAGAACCTCAAGGACAGCACGGTGGTGTTCGTCCTGTCGGAATCGTTCTCCGACCCCTCGCGCGTTCCCGGCCTGAGCCTCAACAAGGACGCCATGCCGAAGATCAGGAAGATCAAAAGCGAGACGACAAGCGGGCTCATGCTCTCCTCCGGCTACGGCGGCGGCACGGCGAACCTCGAATACATGGGACTGACCGGCCTGAGCATGGTCAACTTCGACTCCTCCCTGACCAGCCCCTATCAGCAGCTCGTGCCGGGCGAGTCGTGGACGCCGACCTTCAACAGGCTGTGGGGCTCGACGTCGAACTCCGTCGCCTTCCACCCCTACGAGTCCTCGATGTACTCGCGGTCGACGAACTACGTGAAGTTCGGGTTCTCCCGCTTCTACACCCTGCAGAATCCCCAGATCGCCTATCAGAGGAAGATCGACGACTCGCCGTACGTCTCCGACGAATCGACGTACGACAGCGCCCTCAAGGAGATATCCGGCACCTCGTCGAACCAGTTCGTGCAGATCATCACCATGCAGAACCACATGCCCTACCGCGACTGGTACAAGGACAACGACTTCACGGCCACGAGCACGGACTCCTCGAAGCAGCTGGGCGACTCCGAAACCGAATCCATCGAGACGTACGCCAAGGGCGTAAACCTGACGGACGATGCCACCAAGAAGTTCCTCGACAAGCTCGACAAGCTCGACAAGCCCGTCACCGTCGTCTTCTACGGCGACCATCTGCCGGGAATCTACTCCACCGCCGGAGCGGACACCAGCAACGCGCTGGCCCTGCATCTGACGGACTACTTCATCTGGTCGAACAAGGCCTCCGCGAGCAGCGGCACCAAGGACGAGGACGCCTCGTACTCCTCGCCCAACTTCTTCATGGCCCAGGCGGCCGAGCATATGGACGCGAAGGTGTCGCCGTACCTCGCCTTTCTCACCGAGCTGCACACGAAGATCTCCGCCATGGAGCCGCCGCTGGTGAACAAGATCCAGGGCTGGGACCGCATCCCCGCCGGACAGGCGGTGTACCTCGACTCCTCGGGGAACCCCATGTCCGCCAAGGGCTTCGATTCGACGACGAAGCGGCTGCTCAGGGACTACAGACTCATCCAGTACGACATCACCGCCGGCAAGGGGTATCTCAAGGACCTGGGATTCATGACGGTGAAGTAGAAAGCATGGCGTGCGGTCGACTCCCATACCGGGAAGCCGACCGCACGCCATGGCATCCGAAGGTTCGGGACGGATCGGCCCGGGCCGGATCAGCGCAGGGAGGCGAGAGCCTTGGCGCCGATGTCGTGGCGGTAGAACATGCCCGTCGTATCCACCGAGTCGAGGATCTCATAGGCGCGCTTCTGGGCCGAGGCGATGTCGTCGCCGTGCGTCTGGACGAATAGCACGCGGCCCGAGGAGGCGACCAGTCCTCCGTCGTCGCCCGTGGCCACCCCGGCGTAGTAGACGTGCTCGCCGTCGCGCACCGGGATGTCGGGGACGCGCGCGCCCTTCACGACGTTCGTGGGATAGCCGTCCGAGGCCAGCACGACGCCGAGCGTGGCTCCGGAGTCCTTCCAGGTGAAGACGGGGTCGCGTCCGTCGAGGATGGCGTCGATCGCCGCGCCCAGGTCGCTGGCGAGGCGGGGAAGGACAACCTCGGTCTCCGGGTCGCCCAGACGGGCGTTGAACTCGATGACCTTCGGGCCGTCCGCCGTGGCGATGAGCCCGGCGTACAGCACGCCGACGAAAGGATAGCCCTCCTCGGACATGGCCTGGACCGCGGGCCGGACGATGGTCTCGACGGCCGCATCCACCACGTCCGCGCCTATCTGGGGGACGGGGCTGTAGGCGCCCATCCCGCCGGTGTTGGGGCCCTTGTCCCCATCCAAGGCCCTCTTGTGGTCCTGGGAGACGGGCATGGTCCAGAAGCGAGTGCCATCGACGAAGCTCATCAGGGAGAACTCCTGGCCCTCCAGGTAGTCCTCGATGACCACCTTGGCCCCCGCGGCGCCGAAGCGATGCCCGAGGAAGATGTCCTCCAAGGCCTTGAGCGCCGCGTCCGCATCCATGGCGACGGTCACGCCCTTTCCGGCGGCCAGGCCATCGGCCTTGACGACGATGGGGGCGCCGTGGTCGCGCACGTAGCGCTCGGCCTCCTCAAGCTCGTCGAACGTCCGGTAGGAGGCAGTGGGGATGCCATGCCTCTCCATGAGCTGCTTGGCGAAGTCCTTCGACCCCTCGATCTGCGCGGCGGCCTTCGTGGGTCCGAAGGCGCGGATTCCGGCGGCGGCGAAATCGTCGACGATGCCCTCCATCAGCGGCACCTCGGGTCCGACGAACACCCAGTCGTAGGCGTTGTCGCGGACGAAGTCGATAAGGGCCGCGTGGTTCGAAGGGTTGAGCTGCGTGGTGAGGATGCCGTCGCGCCGCATCCCGGGGTTCCCGGGGGCCACCGTGACCTCCTCGACCGAACCGCCCTCGAGCAGGGTGGTCGCGATGGCGTGCTCCCGCGCGCCGGATCCGATGACCAGAACCTTCATTCCCATATCCTTCTCCTCGTTTCCGTGGCGGCCATCCGCAGCGAGGTGAAGGCCGCCATGTGCTTCGACGTCTACCGCAGCTCGACCGCGTCGCCGGACCGGTCGACGACCTCTCCGATCGCCAGTCCCCGTTCGCCGATCCCGGACAGGGCCTTCAGGGCTTCGTCGGCACGGTCGGCGTCCACCGCCAGCACCATGCCTATGCCCATGTTGAACACGTTGAACATCTCGTCATGGTCGATGTCTCCGGCCCTTTCGATGACGCCGAAGACGGGCGGGACCGTCCAGGAGGACCGGTCGATGCGCGCCGCCAGACCATCGGGAAGCATTCTCGGGACGTTCTCGATGAAGCCGCCGCCGGTGATGTGCGCGACCCCCTTCACGAGCCCCGCAGCGAACAGGGGCTTCAGGGCCTTGACGTAGATGCGTGTCGGTTCCAGAAGCACGTCGCCCAGCGCGCGGCTCTGCAGCTCCGGCAGAACCGTCGTCACGTCGTAGCCCGCCTGGTCGAACAGGGCGCGTCGCACTAGCGAGAACCCGTTGGAATGCACGCCGGAGGAGGGCAGGCCGATGAGCGCGTCGCCTGCGCGGATGCCGGATCCGTCGACGAGATGCGAGCGCTCGGCGACGCCGACGGCGAAGCCCGCCAGGTCGTATTCCTCGGGGGAGTACATGCCCGGCATCTCCGCGGTCTCCCCGCCGATGAGGGCGGCCCCCGCCTGCACGCAGCCGTCCGCGACGCCGGAGACGACCTTCTCGAGCAGCGCCGGGTCGTTTCGCCCGCAGGCAATGTAGTCGAGGAAGAACAGGGGTTCGGCGCCCTGGGCGGCGATGTCGTTGACGCACATGGCCACGCAGTCGACGCCGATGGTGTCGTGGCGGCCGACCATGGACGCCACCATGAGCTTGGTTCCCACGCCATCCGTCCCCGAGACGAGGACCGGATCGCGGTATCCGAGCGAGGCGAGGTCGAACAGGCCGCCGAAGCCTCCGATGCCGCCCATCACGCCGGGCCGGCCGGTGCGCTCCACATGCGACCTGATGCGTCGGACGACCTCGTATCCGGCCTCGACGCTCACTCCGGCCTTCTCATACGCCTCTGGCATGGCGGGTACCCTTCCTGCTGGTTGCTGGTGTGCTGGTTATGGCGATGGCGTCCGACGCCGCTGCGGCGCGGCGCGCCCTGATCATGAGGCCAGGGCGGGGGCTGGCTGCGGCTCGTGGACGAACTCGTTGCCCTCGTAGCGGCTGGACTCGCGGGCGAAGCGCGGGATGCGCACCCGGTCTTCGGGGGTCAGGGACTTCAGGAACCCCTCCTCGTAGTCGTCCAGGGCTGTGGGGTAGTCGCCGTTGAAGTAGGCGACGCACAGTCCGCCGTAGGGGGCGTCGGCGTGCAGACCGATGGAGTCAATGAGACCGTCGAGCGACAGGAAGGCCAGGGAATCGGCCCCGATGTACTCTCGGATCTCCTCCACCGATTTCTTGGCGGCGATGAGCTCCTTGCTCGTCTGGATGTCGATGCCGTAGAAGCACGGATACTTCAGCGGCGGCGAGGAGATGCGCATATGCACCTCCTTCGCGCCGGCCTCACGCAGAAGCCGGACGATGCGGCGCGAGGTCGTGCCCCGGACGATGGAGTCGTCCACGACGACGACCCTTTTACCCCGCACCACGCCCTGCACCGCCGACAGCTTCATGCGCACGCCCTGCTCGCGGAGCTCCTGGGTGGGCTGGATGAAGGTGCGGGCCACATACTGGTTCTTGATCAGGCCCATCTCATTGGGAAGTCCGCTCGCCTCCGAGTAGCCGGAGGCCGCGGACAGCGAGGAGTTCGGAACGGCGATGACCATGTCGGCGTCGGCCGGCGCCTCCTTCGCCAGACGCGCCCCCATACGCTTGCGCGCCGAATGCACGTTGATGCCGTAGATGTTGGAGTCGGGGCGGGCGAAGTAGATGAACTCCATCGAGCAGATGGCCAGCTGGGTGCGGTTCGTGTAGCGGTCGATGCGGTAGCCGTCGTCGTCGACGACGACGATCTCGCCCGGACGGATGTCGCGCACGAGCTCGGCGCCGACGATGTCCAGGGCGCAGGTCTCGGAGGCCAGCACGTAGGCGCCGTTGCGCAGACGGCCTAGGGACAGCGGCCGGAAGCCGTTGGGGTCCAGGGCCCCGATCATGGCGTTGGATGTCATGAGCAGGTAGGCGAATCCGCCGTGCACCGCGTTGAGGGCCTCCTTGAGCCTGTCCATGAAGGTGGCCGCGTGGGAGCGCCGGATGAGGTGCATGAGCACCTCGGTGTCGGAGTTCGAATG
>CALEGL010000266.1 GCA_937876495.1 uncultured Bifidobacterium sp. | reverse complement strand
GGCGGGTCGTCAAAGCCGGGAACGAGGCCCCCGAGTCGCCGTGCCATGCCGATGGCCTGCAGTCCGGCGATGCCGGCGCCCAGGACCAGCACCTTGGCGGGCCGCACCGTGCCCGCGGCCGTGGTCATCATCGGCAGGAACGACCCGTAGGCATCCGCCGCGACCAGTACCGACTTGTATCCCATCACCGAGTTCTGCGAGGTCATCTCGTCCATTGACTGGGCGGAGCTCAGCCGTCTCGGCAGCCGCTCCATGGCGACCGCAGTCACGCCCTTCGAGGCGAGGCTCGCGACGTAATCCCCGTCCGTCAGCGATCCGAGCATGCCGAGCACCCATGTGCCGGGGCGCAGCGCGTCGACCACGTCGTCGGAGGGACGGGACACGAAGCCGAGCGCGTCGGCGCGTGCGAGCACCTCGGCGCGCGGAAGGACGGCGGCGCCGGCCTTCTCGTACTCCTCGTCACCATGATGGGCGCCTCGCCCCGCGCCCGATTCCACGACGCAGACGACCCCGGACCGTGACAGTCTCGTGACGATGTCGGGGGTCACGGCGACCCGCGACTCCGTATCCGAGGTCTCATCGAGAACCCCGTACACGGGGCCCTGCGCCCCGCTCCTCTTCGTGTCGTCTGACATGCTCCTCCTCTCCCCCCGCGCAGCCTTGCGCGGACGTCTTCAGCACCGAGTCTAGCCGCGTGCATGGTCCGGGACCGGATCCCCGGACTCCTGCAGGCCGCCGGGGCGGCGCTCCCGCATCGTCGTCGCATCGTCGCCGGTCCGCCGCCGCAGCGGGAGCCGGCCGGCCGGCGCGGCGTCCCCGTCCTCGCAGCGTTCCCTACGCCTGCGTAAGGTGACGCCCCGAGTACGACCGATTAGTATGGATTCCTTGAGAGTCAGGCCCTGCGATTCCGGGCCGTGGAAGCAGGGACAGTCAGGGACAAGGAGCGTCCGGTGTCAATCATCACATCCATGCGGGGCAGTACGCTCCGGGCGGCGCGGCGGATCATGGCTCTGGGAGGGCTTCTCACGCATTCGGCGGATGAGTCGGCGGATGACTCCACTTCGCCATCGTATGGCTCCGGCGTCGATCCCGAAGGGCTTCCCCGAGTCATGCAATGGTCCGAGGGATACCCCACGACGACCTTCATCGACCCGAAGACCGGGCTGCTGTCGGCGAGCACCGCCGGCAACCCTCCCATCGACGACGGGACGTCCATCTACGACATCTACGCGGATCGCGCGCGGCGGATGGGCGACGAGCCCCTCTACACCTACCGCGGCGGCCACGGATGGGTGACGCGTACGGCCAACGAGTTCCTCGCCGACGTCCGGGCGGCCGCCAAGGGGCTCATGCACTATGGCCTGCGCAAGGGCGACGCCGTGGCCTTCATGTGCCGCACCTCGTATGAGTGGAACGTCGTCGACGCGGCCGTCATGGCCTGCGGCGGCGTGCTCGCCACGATCTACGACACCGACTCGGCCGAGCAGATCCGCTTCATCGTCAACAACTCCGATGCGGTGCTGCTCATCGTCGGCACGAAGGAGATGCGGGAGAAGGCGGATGGCGCCGTCGAGGAATGCCCGTCTCTCAGGCGCATCATGTGCCTCGAGACCGGCGCCCTCGAGGAGCTGCAGGCCTACGGGACGGCCGTGGACGACGCGGAGCTCGACGAACGCATCGACTCCGTGCGCAAGACGGATCTGTGCTCCATCGTCTACACCTCGGGTTCCACGGCGGCGCCGAAGGGCGTGGAGATGACCCATGAGCACTACTGCACGACCGCCCTCAACCTTCCCGACTACATGCCGGAGCTCCTGCACGACCGCGATGGCAGCATCCTCCTGTTCCTGCCGCAGGCGCACTCCTTCGCCCGCGCGATCAACTACATCGTCGTCGCCAGCGACATCCACGTGTACATCGCGCAGGGCATCCGCACGCTGATCTCCGATCTGCAGGAGGCCCGCCCTTCGCTGATGATCGTCGTTCCCCGTGTTCTGGAGAAGGTGTACAACGCCGCCTCCCAGAAGGCCGGACACGGCGCCGGCGGGCTCGTCTTCGCCGCCGCCGCGATAGCCGCGCGCAACTACATGGCGCAGGTCGGCGCGACCGGCCGTGCCGGCGCCCTGGCGACCGCCCGTCGAGCCAGTTTCGATCCCCTCGTGTACCGATCCCTGCGGCAGGTGCTCGGCGGCCGTGTGAAGTGGATCGTCACCGGCGGCGCGCCCCTGGACCCCCAGCTCATGGCCTTCTATCGCGGGGCGGGAGTGCCCGTGTACGAGGGCTACGGTCTGACGGAGACCACGGCGCCCTGCGCGTTCAGTCCGCTGGGCACGCCCTTCCGGCCGGGCTCGGTGGGCATCCCCTTCCCGGGGTTCACCCTGCGCATCGCCGACGACGGCGCGATCCAGGTCAGGGGAACCGCGGTCTGCCATCGCTACCACAAGAACGACGAGGCCACCGCGTCCTCCTTCACATCCGACGGCTGGTACGCCACCGGCGACCTGGGACGGCTGGACGGGGACGGTTTCCTGTACATCACGGGACGCAAGAAGGACCTCATCATCACCGCTGGCGGGAAGAACGTCTCCCCCGGGCCCATTGAAGAGGCCATCCAGCGCTGCGACATCGTCTCCCAGGCCCTGGTCCTCGGCGACAAGCGCCCCTTCATCTCCGCCCTCATCACGCTGGACGAGGAGACCCTGCGCCCCTGGCTGAAGTCTCAGGGTCTGGATGCGGACATGACGATGGAGCAGGCCGCGTCCAACGCCGTCGTCCGCGCGCGCGTCCAGGAGTTCGTCGACAAGGCGAACGAAGGCGTGTCACGAGCCGAGTCGGTGCGCAAGTTCATCATCCTGCCCGAGGAGTTCTCGCAGGAGAACGGACTGATGACCGCCTCGATGAAGGTCATCCGTCCCAAGGTTCTTCGCCGCTATGCCACGCTGCTCGACACGAGGATGTACACGGGGAAGCGCTGACCGATCCGCTGGGGCCATCGCGTCTCTTCGCGTTGGCGGCCAGGCCATGGGTGGTGGTGTCGCCGCGGGTGGTTCGACCCGCGGCGACACGGCCGGAACCCATGGTCGGTCCCTCCGGTCTCCCGGAGGCGGAAGGGACGCAGGGATGTCGAAACGCCCCCCCAACCATGACGAGCTTCATGGGCGTCGTGACGAGCCGGGGACTCGGGGCCGTCCTGGACTTCGGAACCCTCAGAACCCTCAGAACCCCAGACGGTCGAGCTTCCTGGGATCGGACTGCCATTCCTTGGAGACCTTGACATGCAGCTCGAGCGTGGAACGCATGCCTACTATCCGGTTCACCGGCGTGCGCAGACGCCGCTTCACTCTCACCAGGCGTTCGGCCTTGTGCCCGATGACGATGGGCTTCTGCGAGTCCCGCTCCACGTAGACGGAGACCAGGACGCGCGCCTTCTCCCCATGTGCGGCATCCTCGGCGTCGGGACGCTCGACGATGTCGACGACCACCGCCAACGAATGAGGCAGCTCGTCGTCGAGGTCCTCGAGGAAGGCGCCGCGGACCAGTTCGGCGATGGTCTCCTCCGGCCTCTCCTCGGTGAGCTGGTCCGCCGGATACATCAGTGGCCCTTCGGGCATATGCGCGATGAGCACGTCGCGCACCTCGTCGATGTTGTCACGCTTCAGTGCGCTGACGGGAACGATCTCGGTGAAGTCCGCGAAGGACTGGATCTCCAGAAGCCGGGCGATGAGATGCTGCCGGCTGAGCTCATCGATCTTGGTGACGATGGCGATCAGCGGAATCCTCCAGACGAATCCCCCGTCCTTCGTCTTCCTCGCGAACGCCGTGCGCAGCCGGCTGAGGATCATCCTGTCGCCGGGTCCGATCTCCTGGTCGGCGGGGAGCAGGAAGGCGACTTCGTCGACGTCCGCCAAGGATTCGTCGACCACGTCGTTGAGCCGCTGACCCAGCAGGGTGCGCGGACGATGGATTCCGGGCGTGTCCACGAGGACGAGCTGCGCCCGGGGCGTCGTGAGGATGCCTCTGATCGCCTTTCTGGTGGTCTCCGGCCTGGAGGATGCGATGGCCACCTGCGTTCCGACGAGCGCGTTGATCAGGGTGGATTTGCCGACGTTGGGACGTCCGACGACGGCCACGAAGCCGGAGCGATACCCGGCCGGGGTCGACGGGATCGGGGATCGCGTGCCGGCCGTCACCGATGCCGTCTCCTGAGGGTCGTCGCCGTCGCTGTCATTGGACGTCGTCATTCGTCATCCTTCCGTCCGTCCGAAGCCTCATGCTTCCCATCGTCGTCCTCCTCCGCCGCCGGAGCCGAGGACGCAGCCGCGTCCCCGCCACGACGGGCATGCGCATGGTCGTCCGGCTCCACGACGATCGTGGAGACCTTCTTGCGCCGTCCCGCCGAATCCACCGCCGTCAACCTCAGACCGCGCGTGACGGCCGAGGACCCCACGATGGGGACGCGGCCGAGCAGCTTGGTGAGCAGACCATACACGGTGTCCACGTCATCCTCGTCGATGTCCACCTCGAAAAGCTCCTCGAGGTCGGCGATGGGCGTGCGCGCGGGCATCCTCCACACGTTCTCGCCGATGCGCTCGGGTTCGGCATGCTGCGTGCGGTCGTGTTCGTCCTCCAGCTCGCCGACGATCTGCTCGAGGGCGTCCTCGATGGTCACGAGTCCCGCGATGCCGCCGTATTCGTCGACGACGACGGCGACATGCTGCCGCGTGCGCTGCATCTCGTGGAAGAGGTCGTCCACGGGCTTGGATTCGGGCACGAGCATCGGCGTACGGCAGATCCCGTCGACGCGTCTGCCGCCCGCCGACGGATTGAATGCCGTGGCGCGGACGGCGTCCTTGAGATAGGCGATCCCCACCAGGTCGTCGACGTCCGTTCCGATGACGGGGATGCGGGAGAAGCCGGATCGCGTGCACAACCGCAGCAGGTCCTGAAGCGTCTCGGTGCGTCCGATGCAGATCATGTCGGTTCGTGGCACCATGATCTCTCGCGTCAGCGTTTCCGACAGCGTCAGCACGTTGCGCAGCATCTCGGAGACCTCGGGGTCGAAGTCGCCGCTTTCAACGAGGCGGTCGATGGTGGCCTTCCCCTGTTCGTGCTGGATGGTCTCGAGCTCCTCGTCGTCCGAAGGCTCGGAGCCATGCGGGCGCCGACGGGAGCGGCCCGTCTGGGCCCCGCCGATCGCGGAGAACGGCGTCAGGGCGACGGCGGCCGTGATGACGCGAGCATGGCGAAGCATGATGTCCACGGGACGGGTCGCCCCCGCCGATCGCGGACGGACGAGAACGGAGACCACGGCGACGACGAGCGCGAACACGACCCCGGCGACGAGCGCCGCCCACAGGGGGGCGTCGGCGATCACCGCCAGACCGGCGATGAGAACCCCGTCCAGGACGTTGCAGGCGATGCGGAAGAAGGCGCAGGACCCCGACGTCGCATAGCGGTCGACGATGAGACGCTGGACCCGGTGCACCGCCTCGATGCGGCGCATGCGGACGAAGGGGGTGAGGTCCTCGTCGGTCTGGATCTCGAGAATGAGGTTGTTGAGGTTCGCGCGGGTGACTCGGGACACCGCGCTTTCCGAGGCTGCCATGGTGAGGGAGAACCATACGAGAAGCAGCGCCACGACCGACATGGCGACGATGATCGTCACCCGCAGCGTCTCGGGCGTAGCGAGGCCGGAGCCGGTCATCGCGCGCCTCGCATCCCGGGATCCACCCTTCCCGAGCCATGTCCCGATCCCTTGGTGCCTTTGCCGGCGTGGGCGGCATCCCACAGGGCCAGAGCGTCGGCCGATCCGGCGGGAAGCGTCGCCTGCGTCACGGGCCGGGACCGGGCGGCGAAGAAGGTGAGAAGCAGCTGGCGCTGAAGACCGAACATCTGCCTCTCCTCCTGTTCGGTGGCATGGTCGTAGCCCAGCAGGTGGAGGATGCCATGGATGGCGAGCAGCAGCATCTCCTCCATCGCGCCATGCCCGGCGGCGGCCGCCTGCTGGGCCGCCACCCATGGACAGATGACCAGGTCGCCGAGCACGCCCTCCTCGGGCTCCTGGTCGTCGTCCCCTGGCCGCAGCTCGTCCATGGGGAAGCTCATCACGTCGGTGGGCCCCTGAAGCCCCATCCAGCGATCATGCAGCTCGGCGATCGGTTCCGGATCGACGAAGAGGATGGCCAGGTCGGAGCTCGTGCTCACCCTCATCTGGTCGAGCACCCACACGCCCAGGTCGGAGAAGGCCTTGACGTCGATGTCCCACACCGTCTCGTTGGTGACGTCGATGCTCATCGCGTCCCTCCCCCGGACGAGGCCCGCAGTTCGGCCCGATGCTCGGCGTGCCGTTCGTATGCCTCGACGATGCGGCCGACCAGCTCGTGCCGGACGATGTCCCCGGCGTCGAGATGGACGAAGGCGATGCCCTCGATGCCGTGGAGAATCCCCTCGATGCTGGCCAGTCCGGATCTCGGCACCGCCAGGTCGACCTGCGTGACGTCTCCGGTGATGACCATGGTCGTGTTGAACCCGAGGCGCGTGAGGAACATCTTCATCTGCTGTTCGGTGGTGTTCTGCGCCTCGTCGAGGATGACGAAGGCGTCGTTGAGGGTGCGCCCACGCATGTAGGCGAGGGGTGCGACCTCGATGGTGCCGTCCTCGAGATAGCGGTGCAGCCGGTCGGGTCCAAGCATGTCGGACAGCGCGTCGTACAGGGGCCGCAGATAGGGGTCGACCTTCTCGTTGAGCGTTCCCGGCAGGAAGCCCAGGCTCTCCCCCGCCTCGACCGCGGGGCGCGTGAGGATGATGCGGCTGGCCCGGCGATCCTGGAAGACGCGCACGGCCTTGGCGACGGCGAGATAGGTCTTGCCGGTGCCAGCAGGTCCGATGCCGAAGGTGATGGTGTGTGATTCGATGGCGTTGACGTAGGCGATCTGGCCTGCTGTCTTCGGCCTCACCGGCACGCCTGCCGCGAAGGCGATGACGCCCGGCACCGGGGAACCGGTTCGTCGGGACGACTCGGGAAGCGCCCGGTCCTCGTCACCGCGGGGACGGGACGGGGGTCGGCCCGGCTCGCTTCGCATGGACGGACGGTCATGGAAGCGGTTGGGCAGCGCGTCGCGGTCGATGAGACGGCGCACGGTGTCCGCATCCATCGGTGCCGTGTAGGCGGCCGCCACGATGGATCGGAGGAGCTCCTCGGCCCGGGCGGCGTCCTTCTCGGTGCGATGCGATTCGGAGCGGATGACGATGCGGTTGCCGCGTGCCGTGATGCCGAGTCCGGGGAATCCCTTCTCGACCTCCCGGATGACCTGGTCGACGGGCCCGAGGACGGCGACGGGGTCGAGCCCCTCGGGTATGGCGACGATGCGTGTCGTGGTGGCCACGGGTGCGGTCGGCCTACTCGTCGAGGGTCTCGCCGGTGAGGACATGGGCATGCACGTGGAACACGCTCTGCCCGGCATCCCTGCCGGTGTTGAAGACGAGGCGATAGGCGCCGTGGAAGGCGTCGTCGGCGATGGACTGGGCGACCTCGACGATGTGGGCGAGCTCGGCGGGGTCGGACTTCGCGAGTTCGGCGACGCTGCCGTAGTGATGGCGGGGGACGATGAGCACATGGACCTTCGCCTTGGGATGGATGTCCTTGAAGGCGTAGGTGGTCTCGTCCTCATACACCTTCTCGCTCGGGATCCTCCCCGAGATGATCGCGCAGAACAGGCAGTCGTCGCTTTCGCCCATGTCTCTCCTTCTCATCGCGCCGGACGCGCCGGCGACAGGAACCATGTCACCCCAATCGTATGGTGCGACGCGGATAAACGCCATGCCGCCGCGGCGCCGTACTCGCATGGCTCACACGGCGTTCTCGTCGGCGTCCCCTGTCACCGCCGCGTCGGTGACCGGCTCCGCATCGCTTGCGCGGCGGGCGTCGAAACGTCCCAGGGCCCCGGCCAGAAGGGACAGGGCGACGGGACCCGCCACCGAGGCGCGCAGGATGGTGACGCCCAGCGCGCAGGATTCCGCCCCGGCGGCGACGAAGGCGGCGACCTCCTCCTCGTCGATGCCTCCCTCGGGACCGACCACGACCGCGATGGAGCGCGGCCGGGCCGCGTCCGCACGGTCATCGCCTCCCGTCCGCCGGATGCGTTCAGACAGAGCGCTCCACGTCGTGGTGGCGTCCTGATGCAGCACGATGACGAAGCCGCCGTCGGCGACGATCCGGCGGCACAGACCCTCCAGTCCCCGGTCGTTCACGCAGTCGGCGAGAACGGGCATCCGGGCCCGACGGGACTGTTCGGTGGCGGCCGCAAGGGTTTTCGCCCAGACGCGGTCCGTGCGGCCGGGCCGCCATCGGGCGATGCTGCGTCGGGCCTGCCAGGGGACGACCTCGTCGACGCCGATCTGGGTGGCGGCGTCGACGGCCTGCTCGTCATGGCCGAACTTGGCGAGCGCCTGGACGAGGACGAGACGCGTCGCCGGTTCGAGGTCCCTCTCGACGCCAACAACACTGGCCGTCGCATCCCCGTCCGTCGCGAAGCCGTCCAGCACGCAGCGCAGACGCAGTCCCCTCCCGTCGACGAGATCGAACACGTCCCCCTGCGCCAGACGCATGGACTGCACGGCGTGGCGCCGGATGGCGGGAGGCAATCGGATGATCCCATCCGCGGGGAGTCTGTGGACGTCGATGGAGACGTCGTCACGATCCGGGTCGAGAAGGAAGACGGGTGCGGTCATGGGCCCAAGGCTACACAGCGGCGTGGTACACAGCGGCGTGGCAGCGTTCCGCCGGCGGGTTCTCGTGGCCGACGGCGATGGATGGCCGGGTGGATGGCGCATGGACCGGCGGATTGGAGACGTTCACTTGCCGTCATGATCCGACCCGGCGATACTCCGCCACGGGGACACTCCGACCCGGGGATTTTCCGACACGCCTCGAGTGCTCCGTCATGCCGTGGTATAGTTCTCTCTGTTGCCAAAAACACGTCCGGGTGGCGGAATGGTAGACGCGCTAGCTTGAGGTGCTAGTGCCTATTTTATACAGGCGTGCGGGTTCAACTCCCGCTCCGGACACCAGGCAGCACATGAAGCCCTCTGCAACGCAGGGGGCTTCGTCGTATCCGCGTCCCTTCCACCCAGGCCAGGAGGATCCCATGAAGGTCGTCGACGTCGACTCCCTAGACGACCCGCGACTCGTCCCCTACGTCCATCTCACCGAGCCTCAGCTGCGCAACCGTCTCGAACCGGCGAAGGGTCTGTTCATCGCCGAATCGCCGAAGGTCATCGACCGCGCCCTCGACGCCCGGAGGGAGCCGATCTCCCTGCTTGTCGAACGGCCCTGGCTTGAGGGCATGTCGCGGGAGTTCGCGCTGATCGACGAGGTCTGGGGGTCGGACGTGCCGGTGTATGTGGCGAGCCCTGAGCTGCTAAGCAGGCTCACGGGCTACAGGCTGCACCGGGGTGCGCTGGCTGCGATGCGCCGGTGGCCGCTTCCCTCCGTGGAGGAGGTGTGTCGTGACGCCCGCCGGGTCGCCGTGCTCGAGAACATCGTGGACCCCACGAACGTCGGCGCGCTCGTCCGCTCTGCCGCCGCGCTGGACGTCGACGCCGTGCTGGTGACGCCCTCATGCGGCGATCCGCTGTACCGGCGGGCCGCGCGCGTGTCCATGGGGACGGTGTTCCAGATTTCCTGGACGCGCATCGGCGGCGAGCTGCATGACTCGAGGACGGCGGGCGACGTCTGGCCGGAACGGGGGCTCGCGGAACTGCACCGTCTGGGCTTCGTCACCGTGGCGATGGCTCTGCGCGACGATTCGCTGTCACTGGATGGGCTCGTCGCACGTCTGGGCTCCCCCGTGGACGAGCCGGATCACATCGACCGTCTGGCTCTGGTGTTCGGGACGGAGGGGGACGGGCTGTCCCCACGCACGATTGCCGCGACTGACCTCACCGTGCGCATCCCCATGTCCCACGGGGTGGACAGCCTCAACGTCGCGGCCTCCAGCGCCGTGGCCTTCTGGGCGACGCGACGGCGCCACGCCTGACGGCGCGGCATGGCCTTCCCCTTCCCTTCTGGTAGGCCTTCCCTTCTAGTAGCGGGGCATGTTGTCGAGGTTGAATCCGATGGCCGCCAGCTGTTCGCGTCCCTCGGGCGTGATCATGTCGATGGTCCACTGGGGCTGCCAGGTCCAGTCGATGCGGAACTCCTCGACGAGTCCCGCGAGGGTGCTGGCGCATTCGTCCTCGATGAGGTCGGTGAGCGGGCAGGCCGGGGTCGTCAGCGTCATGGTGATGATCGCGCGCCCCTTCTCGTCGATCTCGATTCCGTAGACGAGTCCGAGGTCGACGACGTCGATGCCGAGCTCGGGGTCGATGACCTGGTGCAGGGCCTCCTTCACGTCCCTGGCCGTGGCGCGGCCGATGTCGTCCACGGCTTTGAGTGGGATGCCGTCCTCGTCTTCGGCGTTCCCGTCCTGGCAGCATGACCCGTCATGGCGTCCGCAGGCGCAGGAGCCATGGTCGTGACGGGCGCTGGAACCGGTATCGGAGCCGGAGTCCTCGGAAGCGGACGCGCCCGTCCGATCCGTGGACTCCCTCTCCGTCCCGTTCGCGTCATCCGCCGTCTCGGAACCACCGGAGGAGGCGATCGGATCCGATCCGGTCGACGAGAAGTCCTCGCCTTTCTTCGTCGGGTCGGAGACGAGAAGGCTCGGATTCGTCATGACGCGCTGCGCCTCGTCGGCGTCACCGACGACCGATGCCACTGTGTCGAAGATGGTGGACTGCGGTTCGGGAACCAATGAGTCGCTCATGCCTTGTCCTTCGTCGTGGTTGCGCAGACGGTCCGTGATGCGGGGGCGGTCGGTGTTGACGCGTCGGTCGCTGATGCAGAATCCGCGGCCCCTGCCGTCCCGGGAGCCGTGCATGCCCCGGATCCCGTCCGCGCGGGGCCGGTCTGGGCGGCGATGGCGCGGGCCACCGAATCCTTCATGCCCTCCCAGCCGAGAAGCGCGCATTTGATGCGCATGGGATAGCGGGAGACCCCGCGGAAGACGATGGCGTCGCCCAGGGCGTCCTCGGCGTCCGGGGCGTCGCTGCCCGCCCCGCCCGCGGCCATCAGGCCGCGGGACATGCCCTCCGGCCGCAGTGCCCACTCGGTGGTCTGACCGGGGAGGCGGCC
>CALEGL010000265.1 GCA_937876495.1 uncultured Bifidobacterium sp. | reverse complement strand
AAGCCACTCAGGGCACGGGCTACGTCGGATCATCCCCGCGCATGCGGGGCAAACTTTTCCAGATCGTTGTTCTTCTGGGAAATCGCCGGATCATCCCCGCGCATGCGGGGCAAACGGAAAATCATGGGTAGAGGCAGACCCTCTCGCAGGATCATCCCCGCGCATGCGGGGCAAACGTTCGGCCACTACATGTTGTGGTTTTCTCAGAAGGATCATCCCCGCGCATGCGGGGCAAACCATGGTGGTGAGCCCGAGGTACTCTCGCAGACAGGATCATCCCCGCGCATGCGGGGCAAACGCGCTCGGCCTGCAACGCCCACTGGAGGTACGAGGATCATCCCCGCGCATGCGGGGCAAACTTCTGCGCGATGCTGACCTGCACGAGGCACGACGGATCATCCCCGCGCATGCGGGGCAAACAGTCATATTCTATGCGGAAACGGACTCCTGCAAATGGCGTTTTTCTTTAGTTGCAACAGTGCCACATACGCAAATCTCACTCAGATACCGCAATCGAAGCCATTCAATCAATGTTCAGCGGCCAAAACGTCGATATCTCGCGGCCTTGCTCCAATTGGACTTTCTCCTGCCCAATTCTTTCTGTTTGGCATTGGCATTCGGCCTTCGAATTAACTCAAGCCCCTCAAAGTCAACAGGCTCCCATTCCTGGCCATGCGTTCTGAATTCAAGCCCCTGTTCGTTGTTCGAAGAAAACACCATGACCGCACGACCGCCACCGCTGTTCTCTCGAACCTGATCCCACAGAAGTTCTCTCACCCGCGCGGAGACCTTCCCAACATAGACTCCTGGAGATACCTCGAACAGCCAACGCGTGAGATGACCGCGCAATTTCGGTGGAACCGCCGTGACAACGATGACAATCATCCGTTCACTCCCGCTCGATACTCAATGCCCTCGGAAGCAGGAAACCCGTGGCTAAATTCTGGTCGCATCGAGTTACCGTCATCTTCTTCAACATGGTCCACGAACTCCTGCGTTACGAGCTGATCCGGAATATTATCGCCATTCCTCAGAGACTCTTCATCGCTGAGTGGCGAGCTGCCGTCATCCTTCGAATAGTTCACTCCTCCCGGAACGATTCCTCGAGAACCAGCCCATAGTCGAGGATTCAAATCCTCAACCTGCAGATCATCATCGTTCTCATCGTCACCACGAGCGATCGGCTCCAGCAGAAGACTCCTCAGATCATGGACGCAACGTTCCAGAAATCGACCATCCTTCATCCTGTCACGGATTCCGCGACGCGCAGCCGTCGGAACATCCGCGACCTGCTCAGCAACCAGATCAAAAGCCAGAGGAACCGTAAGATCGACCTTGTACAGATCAGCGATGTCGTATACGAAGCTCCGCTCATTACGGGCATGAACGAATCCCAGACCCGGTGAACAGCCCAATGCGACGATTACCGCATGAACGACTCCATACAAGGCAGTATTCGCGGCGGAAAGAGCTTTGTTGACATCATCGGACGCGTCAAAATCAGTCGGCTTGTATGAGCGACCTGACCAAGGTACGCCCGTACGCTTCGATTCGCGTTCATACGCCCGTCGGACGCGCGTCCCCTCCTTGCCCAGCAGTTGCTGCATGGTCAGACCACTGGTGTCCTCGTCGGGAAATCGCATGGCGAACATACGTCTGGCGACCTTCAACCTGCTGCGCTCGGAGGACACGAGCTTTGCCTGAGCCTCAAGAAGACGAGTGCTCTGCGCGAGAGAAGCGCCATGACAGTAGTAGCGGACCCCTCGCTCCCCCACCCAGACGCAGGTGGACCGCGACTCCGCCAGAAGACAGATCGCGGCATAGGTCACCGTGCTGCCAGGACCGAGCATCAGCACGCCCAACGCCGCAGCCGGAACATGTACGGTGCCCTTCGAATCGGTGATGGTGACGGCATTGTCCTCGCGATTCACCACACAGTGCTCCACATACAGAAACGTCAGACGATCCTGAATGCGCACCAGCGATTGAAGCCCGGGTGGTTTGACACCCGGCACATCAGGCACGAGGAACCTCGTCGGGGAATGTCCTACCGGGAATGGGAACCAAGGTGAGAAGTCCGAATCCGTATCTTTTCCCTCGGCCTATTCCCGTCAGTAGCGCATGACGCAAGGATTCCGGATCATCAATCGCCAGTATGCCGTCATAGGCCACCGATGACAACGTCACCGTCGACCTCTGTCGGGCAAAGCTGATGATGCGTGATTCCCGAATGACGACCTCGGGAGCATCCATCCTATTGATGGTCATATGGAAACCGCACCTGCGCCCCTGTCGATCGAGCCACGCAATCTGGTCCTTTTCGAGAACGATGCCGGTCCGCGTCCCACGCAATCCCGGAGTATCGGAACGATGAGACTGGGTGGGGTTGGCGCACAGACGGAACCCCCACTCCTGCCCTAGGGACAGTCTCTCAAGGAACGGCTCATACTCGCTCGTGGCAACGTCCCGTGCACTCGACCCGAGTTGATCAAGTAGGATTCCAGAGTCAGGAACAATCGAGGACACGATGTACAGACATGCACCGTGCGAACCATGCCCTGAGTCAAGTCTCCATAGATGGCCGCCCTCCCCTTTCCTTTCCCCGAAAGAAGGAGGCATATCCGAAACGGCCGGACGCACAGGTGACGCATCAGAGACGGCTCTGGCGATTATCGCATGGAGCCGCTCACGCGAAGCGAGCGCCCGACGCGCCCTCCACGACTGCGTATTGATCAGAACCCGTGAGAAATACGTCATCGCCGAGTCCTCCCCTGCGCATCACGAACCGCGTCGAATATGGCATCACCATGAATCACGCCGTCATCGCCACCGTGAGCAGCGTTCGCATCTGAATCAACGTCGCCGATGAACTCGACGGGATCCTCAACACGCCGCCATGTGCGGGAACTCCACCGGCGACGGCGCGGATCGAAACTCACCGGCTCGTCATCGAATGACTCGACGAACCCCTTGCCCCCGCCATCATTCCCCGTTTCGACGATGATGTCACCATGCCGCAGTTCGGGATACCACCGGACGTTCCTCGACAACCACCGCCGATAGTTCGTCGTGGCCTGCCATGGCGTCTCCCGCAAAGCCCGCTCCAGAGAGCCATCAACAATCGCCGTGATGATGGGACCATCGGGAGGGCAGGAGCGCCGTCCAAGGAAAAGCTGATAATGCGGACTCCGCAAAGCCTTCTGATAGGCGCTCAGCCTGTCTTCCCCCGCATCATCCTCGATTCCCACCAGAAAAACGGCATCCTGCAGATAGAAGCGATGCGACAAGGGCATGCTTCTGCCCGAATCATTTCGTGCGGTCTGGAAATCGGACATGACGCTCCCGGGCTGATCGACACGAACGCCAAAGCGGAGACCTCGGAAACGGGACAACGACTCGTCTCTCCCCAAACCCAGAGCGGCGGCAATCATGCCGATGACCCCGCTTTTGGTGGGAACTGTCTCCGTCTCCCGTCGATTGAATCTGCTGCTGGACCCCCAGGATTGCAAAGGCCCCGCAAGACGTATAAGCAGAACGGACATCTTCACTCCCGAGTCAGTCGGGAATCCACAAGGCCCTCGACACCGTCAAGCACATCCCGAATCGATGAAGGTTCGGCCAGCTGCTCGGCGGCCTCAGTGTCATCGCCGATTCTGACGACCCATGTCTTCACGGGAGAAATGCCATAGGCGGCATCAAATTCCTTTTCCCTGGCGACAAGAGCCTTCGTGGCGTTCTCCACGTAGTCAGGATGGACGGGACGTTCAAAGGCGCCTACAAGATTAACCGCCTGGGTGTCGCGCACGTTGACCACGACGAGCTCGGGAAGCGTGGCGTGTGCAAAGGTCGTGATCTTCCCCTGGGGCATGCTTTCGACGAATGCCTGGACGAAGCAGCGCACGGCCTTGGCCGTGGCATGGGAGTCGCCGAGCGTATCCTCCAGACGGTTCGCATCGACGTTCGCATAGCGATAGAACGTCGCCGAATTGAATTCGATCTCCCCCAGCATGGCTGCCCCGGAATCGCCTTCCTCGTCACTGTCCTGCTTGACGTCGTCAACGGCGGTGAAGAAATCGGACTCGGGGTCCACTGTCTGGACACTAATGGCATGGGCCACCTGAGCCGCCGCATCGACGTTGAGGTCGGTATCGTCCGCGACCATGCGGCCGAACAGCGCGACATCAATCGACCTGTCATCCGCGACGATCTTCTTGATGTCCTTCTTCGCCGACTTCACGAACCCTGCGACATCCCCGGACTCCATCGCCTGTATGGCGATGTCGGCGAGCCTGTCGTATTGTCTATTGCCGAGGAAAAGCAGATACGAGGACTGGTCGAGCCGATTGCCGTTGTCCGAGTCCTTCTTCCCACGCGGCGCCGTCAGCTTGATTCCAGCCCCCGTGGAAAGAACTTCCTTGGCTGCTTCTATCACGGCATCACGGTCGAGGGAAGGGTCCTTCTCAAGAATCCTTCGTACGAGCACTTCGACGACCCTTTTCGTCCTCACCCCTAGGTCATGCGGATCAAGAAGCGAACGGAACATCTGCCTCGTCGGACGCTTCCATGCCTGGCTTGACACGCGGGCGCGAGTCGTTCCCCCATAGACCACGGTCTTCGGGCTACCGGTGTCATCCCTGTTGATATTTCCGGGGGCCGTGGTCTGGAGTATGTGCACTTCCACGATGGTGCGGTTGTCTGTCATGTTCTTCCCTTTCATTCTTTTGTCTGTTGTGGTTTGTTCTCGTTCGATTTCGTTCATCTTTTCGCTCGTGCCGCAGGCGGCATGATGAGGAACCGGTCGTACGCTATGTATCCGTCACCGGAACCGTTGAGGGATTCACTCCGGACTCCCGATCTATCCGGCGATTCCGTCCGTTGGCCGCCGTTTGGTATCGACGGCCGGCTGGTCCTTCGTATCGGCGTTCTCAACTCTGGGACGGGATGCGCCTATGAAGTCCCTGCCCCAGCGCAGACGAACCCCATTGGCCGTTTCCCGTCCTCTTCTCAGACGTACAAGGTCATCAGCGAACTGTCCGTAGTTGAGGGGAATCTTCTCTCTTTTCAGCAACCGCACCAGACCCTGGGCATGACGGGTGAGCTCCCGCCAGTCGTCGGCGGTCTGAAGCTGGTCGAATCGCATCCGGATTCCGGCCTCGTTGGGGTTCCCGACGACGAGACGCCCCAATGCCCGCCCCATCGTCATATCCTCATCGGTATGCATCGACAGGTCATGAATGGACTGCTGGTGCAGAGCGAACAGGGTGATGGCGACATAGGCGGCACGCTCGAAGTCCGTCGGTTCATCACCGGAGCCAAGACAGGCTCGACCATCAACGGTCTGAGGCATGCCTTCGAACGTCCACTCGAAGATTCCCGGGTCATCGCCGATATGATGCCCAACAGCATGGCGCAGCCTTGCCACCGAGGAAGTGGCATATGCTCCGTTTTTCAGATACCCCTCGATGACGATTCCCGCTTCCGTGCGTCCTCCGGAAGCCAGAACCCGAACCTTCGAGGACACCCATCGACCGAAATCATCAAGCCGTGGATACCGTTTCCCCTCCGATTCCGACATCTGCCTCACTCCCCTTTCCTGGTCGTCTGCGTCGCGTCCTCAGGCCGTGCGCTTGGATTGAAGATCTTCCGCAGCCTCGCCTGGAACCAGGCATCGGCCACAGCCACCGACATCGGACGCGGCGCGGACTGCTCCTGTGATGTCCCCGACTGAGGAAGAAGCCTGCCGACCATGGCCCGAGGCGATACGCCTTCCATGTAGCGACGCTCGAGCCTGCGCAGAAGGGACCATGCCCGATCACGCCATTCCTGGCGAAGCCGGGATTTATCGGATTCCTCATCGATTCCACGGAGCCACTGACGGAATACCGCATCGAAGGCCCCATAGGCCAGCTCGCCGGCCTTCTGACGGGGACCATCCGGCTCGATGCCCTGGGCCTGGGCGACAAGGCCGGCGAAATACCGGAAGGCTCCCACACCCTGGTCGGTGGAGGAGACTGCCTCCTCGATGACGTCCCTCATCTCCTTGTCCCGCTTCGTCAGAACGACGAGATTGACGTCCAGAGCGTCATCCACCACCGAGTCGACGACCGCCTCCTGGGCACCGTACTCGACGCCGAAGGCGTGCAATCGAACCGGTCTGCTGGAGACGCCAACATCGGACAACCAATCCAGAACGAAGGGCCGGAGATACTCAGCCGGCTTCGAATCCTTCACGTCCTTTGATGTGAAGTCTCCCGTAATCAAAGTCGGCAGACCCCGCCAGATCGCCCGTGTCGGATCATGCTTGCGTGGCATATAGACGATCCGATGCAGCTTCTTCGACTGCGGATCGCTGAGCCGCCACCCGCTGAGCATCTCGAAGCAGTAGGCGTTCTGCGGTTTGAGTCGATCACCGTTGGCGATGACCACTCCGGTGACCGTCTCCCCGTCGTGGGCGAGACGGATGCGCCGCGACTGCCATGTCAGAAGCGTCGCAGGACCATGGAAGAACATCGTGCCGCCCACGACGTCGGCGGGCTGGTCGAAATCATCGGCCGTCTTTTCGTCACGCTGCGTCCTCTCCCAGATGGGCTTGTCGTCGTTCCAGGAAACCGCTGAATAGGGTCCGCTGAGAACGGCCTTACCGAC
This sequence comes from uncultured Bifidobacterium sp., assembly GCA_937876495.1. Lineage (GTDB taxonomy): Bacteria > Actinomycetota > Actinomycetes > Actinomycetales > Bifidobacteriaceae > Bifidobacterium. Next base: position 4,595 of record CALEGL010000265.1, on the reverse strand, counting down.
AAAGTTGAGCATCAGCGTCTGCCAGAGCGTCGAACCCTCCACAAGGAATCCCCCGAGGTTCCCGCACCAGGCGGTTCCTATGGGGTATCCCTTGCCGTTCTTGACGCGCGGATCCCCAACCGCGCCCGATTTGATTCCCGAGGGGTCGAAGGCCTGGGCCGTTACGAGCCATCGCGCCGCCTCGGCGGCATCCAGGCTTTTCAATCCCTCGCCGATTCGTGTGGTGAAGAAGGGATCGCCGCTTGGAGCGTCAAGAATGAGCTTCTCCAGGCCGGAGACGTCCTTCTTCGCAGTATGCAATCCCGCCACCTGATAGAAGGGGTTGACGGGGTCGAAAAGGTCGAATCTGTCTTGGAACCGACCGCAGTAATCGTCAAGAACCTTCCGCGCGAACCGGCCTTGGGCCCCCTCCTTGAGCAAGAACAGCCACAGCGACGCATCCAGAGTGCGCTCCCTGCCCTGGCCGTCGGTGAACCTCCGATTGAAGGCCCCATACATGATGGCAAGCAGAAGCCGTGTAAGCGTAAAACGCTGCAGCGGGATGTCCCCGTCGATGGCCATGATGTCATCGGCCATCTCAAGGACCTCACGGATGGACAGATCCCTGTGCCCCCCGTTCGTCAGTGTGACGGGAATCCATGCCCTGTCCATCAGATTGAAGGATGCATCAGCCTTCACGGGTCGCCTCCCAACCTCTCATCTTCGAGTAGTGAACCCTGAGTACCATTCTGCCCTTTCTCTCATGCGAATCGCGGAGGTTCAGCGTCGCCTCGCCTGCGGAATCGAGAAGCATCACGAGCTGACCACGAAGAGCTCCGCATCTCTGCTGAAGATCGAACCACTGATCAGGTACGGAATCCTCCATCGCAGCGATGACGGCATCAAGGTCGAGATAGGCAAGAGAGCTTCGTCCCAGCGAGATGGAGCAGGTGAGGATGTCATGGATCTGCCGCGGGGAAGGCTGCCCGAACTCCATGGGAAGAGGGTCGGATCGGTCGAAATCCCCCCACTGCGGAAGACCGATGGTTCCATCCTCACCTTTCTGCAGAGCGACAATCTCGAAGGAGTCGTCGCCCTCCCGAACGCTGGCACGCGCCGACCGCTGCTCCTTGCTCAGCGACTGGACATCGGGATCCTCGACCGCATTGGAAAGCCATCCGTCGAGTCTGAATTCCATGCCCTCGCTCTGTGGGTCGGGAATCCTGTACAGTCCCGCGGTTTCCTTGGAATCCATAAGCCGACGGGTGGATGCCTTACGGGCCTCCGCCATGGATTCCTGCCAGGAATCCGGGCCGATGTCATCGTCCGAATACGCCATCTGCACCAGACGGGAGATGTCATCGGGAAGATGAATCGTCCGTTCCCTTCCCGGCTGCAGGGAGAGAACCGCAAGGGTGCGCAGAAGCAGATGCCTCGTATACACCTTCTCCGCGCCGGAGTCCAGAACAGGCGCATCGTCTTCATTCCACTCGCGGACGCCCGTCAGATACAGACGGGCCTCCCGCAGCGGTGCGGGCCGAAGCTCCTCATTCCGGCCTCGATTGTGACGATGGAGTCGCCCCGATCTCTGAAGGATGAGGTCGATCGGCGCGACATCGGTCACCATCAGGTCGAAGTCGACGTCCAGGGACTGCTCGACGACCTGAGTGGCCACGACGACCCCCGTCCTGGTCGTCGGAGTACTCCGCTTTCCGAAGCGCTCGATGAGGTCGCGATCGATGCGGGCCCTGTCGAAGGCGAGGAACCTCGAATGGTCGAGAACGACATTCACGTCCAGGTTTCGACGGAGAAAATCGAAGGTATGCTGCGCCCTGGAGACCGTGTTGCGGATCACCACGGCGCATCCACCGTCGCGCAGCCTTTCGCGAAGAAGATGCACGAGAGTCTCGTCATCATCGGCGATGATTCGCGTCCTCACCGGAATCGACCGTCCGGAGGATGCGGGTGCGACGGTCGTCTTCTCGTCGTTCCCGTCACCCCCGGAAAGGGAGATGAGAGGATATCGAAGGTCGAGATCTCCGGCATCGGAATCCCCTGCGGAGGAGGTGTCGGCATCGGCATCAGAATCGACGCCGGACGAATCATCATCGTCATAGATGGGGGTCAGATCATCCAGAGAGGATGAATCATCGGCCTCGCCGTCATCGGCGAAATCCCAATCGTCAAGCGAGAGGTCGGAGTCCTCTCCGTCCGCCTCATCATCGGTGAATGCCACCAGGGACTCGGCGGTGTTCTCATCATCGGCCCCCTCCTCATACGCCTTCAGGAACTCCTGGCGTCGGGACTGCGGAAGAGTGGCGCTGAGCATGACCACGGGCACGTGATAGGTCCCCAGCCAGGAAAGGACGTTCGACATATAGACGTTCATGTAGGCGGTGTTGGAATGGATCTCGTCGAGGATGACAACCTTCCCCGCGAGTGCCAGATGCCGGAGGACCACGTGTCTGCTTTTGAGACCGGCCATCAGCACCTGGTCTATGGTGCCGATGACGAAATCGGAGAGGTTCCCGCGCTTGCGTCCATCAAGCCAGGAATTGACGGTGGCTTCAAGCATGCTGCCGCCTCGTGCATGCGAATCATCATCACCGAAGACGGTCGTGGCTCCTGCGTCCGCGATGGGCCCCTTGTTTCCGTCGTTGTCGAACCAGTTCTCCCGAAGCCGTTCGAATTCGGGATTGAGTTCACGTTTGCCATGCGCAAGGAACAGGGACGCCACAGGCCTTCGACTGTCGGCCGGAAGTCTTCCGATCCACTCGAGGAATCGCGTGAACATCGCGTTGGCCGTCGCCTGACTGGGAAGCGCGTAGTACACCCCGCCCATTCGAAATCGTCGAGCGAGGACCTCGGCGGACAGCAGGGCCGCCTCGGTCTTTCCCTCTCCCATGTTGGCCTCGATGATCATCAGTTCCGGCCGTTTCATCTCATGCGCCATGCGTATGGCCTCGCGCTGCACTGGACGCAGCCGTGCGCCCGGGATGGCGAAACGTGATGCGAAGATGGCATCGGCGTCATCGGAATCCTCGGGTGCGCGCCATGGCGAAGGAAGATGGACCCTTCTCCAGGCATATGTGGCCCGTCGGGCCGCATCGAAGGACGCGAGGTCGTCGTCCGACTCGTTAAGCGGAAACAGGTAGGAATTGCTGGCGATCCAGTCGGCGATGATGACCATGCCTGTCAGCAGGATCTGCGAACGCTTGCGTATGGGGCGGGCCGACATGGTTCTGACGTATCGATCGAATCCCGTGGCGTGCATGGCCCAGTCGACTATGGATCCGCGCACGGCTTCCCAGTCGGCGTCACCGAGGAACGACGATGCCAGGCCGCTGTCCAGGATCTCCTTCTTCCCTCTGTCGATGGCCGAACCGTGATGTCCGGCGACGACGCTCGCCAGCCCATGGGCGAATGATCGCTCGACGTCGCCATGTACAAGGCCGTGAGACTCCATCCACATCTGAATCGTCCGATATCCGACGAGCTCATGACGGTAGGTCGAACGTTTGGGGTCATGTTCGAGAGTTCGGTCGATGGGCAGTCCCGCCTGTCGGACGATGTCGGCAAGCCATTCACGCTGCACTTCGAACGCTGGCGATGCCTTTCCGACGTCATGCACCGCTGAGATGAACCGGTAGAGCGTCAGCGCCTGAGTCGGTCCTCCCAGATCCTCGGCGAGAACGTCCCTGATGTTCCCGGGCAGGAAATCCCTCCAGATGAGACCGGCGGTCTCCGCCGTATCCTCCAGATGCTGCCAGAGCTGCAGGTAATGATGATCCGACGGATCGCTGATGACGCTTTTCGCCCAGATGGATAAGGTCTGCGACGGCAGGTCCTTGGGAACGCCTCTGGGGAAATGGTTCTCCGAAGCCGGCTCGTCCATGGCTTGTCCTTCCCCCCTAGATGCTCCGCCGCATCCCCGCGGCATAGTCATCGAGCAACGACAGAATCCCCTTATGCTCCCAGACTCTATTGCGACGTCCCCCCATCGTCGTGACGAGGATTCCTTTGTCCTCGAGAACGCGGAGAGCCCGATTCGCTGTCACGGCAGACATGGACAGTCGCTGGACAAGGAATTCGACGTTCAACACGGGCTGCTCGATGAGCAGGGGAAGAACCTTCCATGCGGCCGCATCACGTCTGACACCGTGAAGCCCACTCCGTGCCTCGTCAAGCTGGGCGGCAAGTCCATCAATCAGGCTCTTCCCCGTGGAGCAGGCGAAGTCGCATGCAGCGGAGAATCCGTCGACGATGGGTGACGCATCGCCGTCGCGATACCGCATCAGCGCTTCGAAATACTGCTCGGTGTGGGCAAGAAGCCCCGCCGATACGGGAGGCGTGATTTTGGTGACGAGTCCTTTGTTACGAAGCAGGACATGGACAAGGGCGCGACCCACTCGTCCGTTCCCGTCCACGAAGGGATGGATGGTCTCGAACTGGGCATGCCCGATGGCGATCTGAAGCAGAACGGGGAGATCATCGCGTCGGAGAAAGGCAAGAAAATCGTCCATGCATTCCTGGACCAGTTCAGGCTTCGGCGCCACGTATGTCGCCGTCCGAGGCCCGGATCCGCTCCCCCCGACCCAGACGAGAGTGTCCCGATA
>CALEGL010000264.1 GCA_937876495.1 uncultured Bifidobacterium sp. | reverse complement strand
GCTCGACGTCGAATCCGCGTGCCCGCGACTGCTCGGCGAGGTCGGCGGACGGCTCGATGATGAGATCGACGCCGATGCCCTCCTCCCGCAGCGCCTGCTCAAAGGAGCCAGTCCCTCCCCCGACGGAGACGGCCCTTCCGGTGTCCCGCGTCCCGTCCAGGGTGATGGCCGTGCGCAGAAGCGCAAGCTTCGAGGCGACGATGTTCGGATGTCGGCCTTCGAAGTCGTCGAAGTCCCCGTGCCGGAAAGCGTCGCTCATTTCACGTTCCTGAGCAGCTCGTCGACCTTGTCGGTGCGCTCCCAGGTGAAATCCGCGTCATCACGGCCGAAATGCCCGTAGGCGGCCGTCTTGCGGTAGATGGGGCGCCTCAGGTTCAGCTGGTCGATGATGGCGAGCAGGCGGAAGTCGAAGGTGCGTGCCACGGCCCTCTGGATCTTCTCGCGGTCCACGCTCTCCGTGCCGAAGGTCTCCACGTCGATGCTGATCGGCTTCGGCGTGCGGTTGAAGTAGCCCAGCTGGACCTGGGCGCGGCGGGCCAGACCTGCGGCGACGATGTTCTTCGCTGCCCAGCGGGCTGCGTAGGCGGCGGAGCGGTCGGGCTTACGGGGGTCCTTGCCGGAGAATGCGCCGCCGCCGTGGCCAGCGATGCCGCCGTAGGTGTCCACGATGATCTTGCGCCCGGTCAGACCGGCATCGGCCTTCGGTCCGCCGTTGATGAACGGGGACCGGTTGATCACCACATCCGCCTCCGACCAGTCGACGTTCAGCGAGTCGAGCACGGGGACGAGGACGTTCTCTCGCACCTGCCGCCGGACGTCCTCCAGCGAGATCCGGTCGGAATGCTGCGTGGAGATGAGCACATGGCGGATGGCGCGCGGGTCGGTGACATCGTCATGCGCATACTCCACGGACACCAGCGTCTTGCCGTCGGGACGCAGCTCGGGCACGATGCCGTTCTTGCGCACGTAGGCGAGCCGCTCGGCGAGCCTGCTCGCCGCATAGATCGGAAGAGGCATCAGCGCCTTCGTGTCGTCGCTCGCATAGCCGACCATAAGGCCCTGGTCGCCGCCGAAGGTGTTGTACGCGTCCTCGCGACTGACCTTCGACTCGTCCCCGTAGTTGCCGTACGCGCCGCCGTCGTTGCTGTCGAATTCGCGGGGGCGGATGTTGTTGATGACTCCGGCGCCCTCCGGATCGAGACCGCTGGCGGCATCGGTGTAGCCGATGTCCGCGATGGCCCTGCGGACGATGGCGACGTGGTCCAGCGTCCGCGGCGCCGACACCTCGCCTTCGACGACGACGAGGCCGTCCTTGGCGGAGGTCTCGACGGCGACGCGCGAATCCGGGTCGACGGCGAGATATGCGTCGAGAATCGAATCGGAGATGACGTCGCATACCTTGTCGGGATGCCCCTCGGTCACCGATTCGGAGGTGAGAAGCCTGCTCATGTGCATTTCCCTTCCTGTTGCTGTTTCTTTGTGGATGTGTTCCTTGTGGGTCCGCATGCGCGCGGCCTTTCCCTGCGTGTCACAGAACGTCGCTGCGCGGTTCCGATGGACGGTTGCGCGGGTTCAGAACGTCAGGATGAAGCGTCGGAGCGTCCGGGCCCCAAAGCGCAGCGCTGACAGAGGCACCCTCTCATCGATGCCGTGGAACTTGCCGATGTAGTCGAAGCCGTCCGGAACCCGCAGCGGGATGAACCCACAGACCTGGATGGACGGATCGAGACGGAGAATCGCTTTGCCGTCGGTGCCTCCGGAGGAGAGGAACGGCAGGACGAGGGCGTCCGGGTCCTCCTCGTGCAGCGTTCTCTCGATGCCGGAGAACAGCTCCCCATCCGGATCCGACAGATATCCCCGGCTGCGGTGGATCGGCCGGACGTCGACGCCCTCCTCGGCGACGATGCGCCGCAGGACGTCGTAGACGAGGTCCTCCTGCCCCGGCAGGGCCCTGCCGTCGACCAGGCCGGTCGCCGTGGCGGGGACGATGTTCACCGTGCTGCCCGCGTCGATGGACGTGACGTTGAAGGTGTTGCGAACCGAGGACTCGACCCAGGGGCGAGCGAAGCCGGTCGCCTCGATGAGACGCGCGATACGCGATCCGTCCAGAGGCGACGCGTCCTCCCCCAGAAGGGAGGCTATGCGTCCGAAAAGCAGCCGGGTGACGGGGTTCAGATCCGCGGGCCACTTGTGCTCGGCGATGCGAGTGGCCGCCCTGGCCACCTTGACGACGGCGTTGTCCCCGTTGATCTGGGATCCGTGCGACTGCCGGCCATGAGCGCTCAGCGAGAACCACTGGGTGCCCTTCTCCCCCACCTGGACGTAGTAGACGCGCCGACCAGCCACCGTGCCGGAGAAGCCGCCGGTCTCGCTGATGACATGCCCTATGCCTGCGAACACCTCGGGCCTGTGCGCGACGAGCCATTCGGAGCCCTTGAACCCACCGGCCTCCTCATCGGCGAAAAGGATGAACCGCACGTTTCTGCGCGGTTTCTCCCCCGAGCGGAGGATGTCTCGGATGGCCGCCAACGACATGCCGACCATGTTCTTCATGTCGACGGCCCCACGTCCCCACAGACAGTCGGCCGATCCGTCGGATCGGATCTCGCCCGCCACGGGATCCACCGTCCACTGGGACGGATCGGCCGGGACGGTATCGAGATGTCCATGGACGAGAAGCGTGGGGAGGGACGGATCCTCGCCTGCGATGTCGGCAATGAGATTCGCTCGTCCGGGCTCGGATTCGATGATCGTCGATCCGATGCCCACGTCCTCGAGCAGCCGTGCCGCCCATCGGGCTGCGGGAAGCTCCCGGCATGACCCGTCGCCGCTGTTCCTCGTATCGAAGCGGATGAGTCCACGGGTCAAATCCACGGCCTCCCTTTCGAGAAGAGCCGCCCCGTCGGCCGCGATACTTCGGGAGGGTCCGGATACGACCGACCCGTCCTGCGTTGCTCCCATGATGCCTCTTTCCGTTCCTCCGGATGGTCTCTCCCCGGATGATCTGGTCCCCCCACATGGTCCTGACGTTCAGGACGCCCCTCGTGCTCCCGTGCTCCCCGCCAATCCCGGACGACAGGAGCGCACAGGTCCGTTACGCAGGACCAATTCGCGTGGGATTCGATCGCTTCCATCGGGTGGAATCGAATCCCACGGTCGTGCTGAATCGTAAGAAAGCCGAATCGGCGCGTCAATTCGCGCCATGCCGGGCAAGCGCAGCCTTAGGGTATAAGCACAGCCACGAGGGCGTTGAAACGTCCCGTCATCATTCGGCTGCCGGCGTTCGCGCGACGGAGTGGTATAAGCCCGACCGTATGCGTACCATAACCAACGCGTATAGGCATCTTCCCGGCCGGGGCTTCCCCATAAGCCCCGTATTGACGCGACTATAACTTTTGCCGATGATGCGGCCGGAACGCCGTCTTCCGCCCGCTGCTAGCGTGAGGCCACGGCGCCGGAATCACGGCCGGCGACCTTCCACCACGGTTTGGGGGCACTATGACGCAGGAACGATTCGATACGATCCAGGTCCATGGAGGCTACGACCCCGGGGACAACGCCGACTCGGTGTCGCCGGCCATCTATCCGACGGCCGCCTTCTGGCTGGAGAACTCCCAGCGCGGGCATGCCATCGCCAACGGCCAGCAGCCGGGATACCTCTACTCGCGAGTGGCGAATCCGACCACGGCCTTCCTGGAGCGGCGTCTCGCCGCCCTCGACGGAGCAGCGGAGGCCGTCGCTGTCGCATCCGGGATGGCGGCAATCACGGCGGCGCTGCTCAACGTCGCCGAGGGAGGCGGAAGGATCATCGCCCCGATCGACATCTACGGCGGCACGTATGACTCCCTGAGGACCCTGCTGCCGCAGTTCGGGGTGGTCACCTCCTTCGTCGAGGACATCAACGACGTGGACCGACTCGAGGGGCTTCTGGGCGACGATGTCAAGGCCATCTACGCCGAATCGGTGTCGAATCCGACCACGAAGATCACCGATGTCGACGCCCTGGCCAAGCTCGCGCATCGCCACGGCATCCCGCTGATCATCGACAACACGCTTCCCACGCCCTATCTGTTCCGCCCTCTGGAGCACGGCGCGGACATCGTCGTGTACTCGACGACGAAGGCCATCAGCGGCCATGGAAACGTCATCGGCGGCGCCGTGACGACCGGGACCTCATTCGACTGGGGGAACGGCAGGTATCCGCAGTTCACGAACCCCGAATACGTGCTCGGCGAGGTCATCGGCAATCCTCCGCGCGGATTCGTCGAGGCATTCGGGCCTCTGGCCTTCATTCGCAGGGTCCGCGTGAAGTACCTGCGGCTCACAGGACCCGTTCTGGGGACCTTCGACTCCTATCTGCAGCTCGTCGGTCTAGAGACGCTCGGGGAGCGTCTGGGCAAGGAGACGGACTCAGCGCTTGAAGTGGCCAGACATCTGAAGGGGCATGCCCATATCACGCGCGTGAACTACTCAGGGCTTCCAGACGATGCACAGCATGCACTGGTGGAGCGCGACTTTCCTCGTGGCGTCGGATCGGTACTCTCCTTCGACCTCGAAGGAGGGGCGGAGCAGGCACGGGACTTCATCGACAATCTTCACCTCTTCACGTATCTGGCGAACATCGGTGATGTCCGTTCGCTGGTGGCCGACCCGATCAACACCACCCACAGGGAGTTCACCCCGGAGGACAGGGTCATCGCGGGAATCCGTCCGACGACGATCCGCCTGTCCATCGGGCTTGAGAACCCCAGGGACATCATCGCGGACATCGACCAGGCCATCGACGCCGCATACCGCGGCTAGACGTCCGCACGGCGAATCCGGCCCCATCCTTCGGCCCCGCGAAGCGCGACTCCGCGGGGCCGAACTCCATTCCGAAACGGGTTGCGGACGCGAATCCGCCGAAGGGTGCGGGGACGGACGCGGTCGTCGGGCTCGTCGTACGGGTATCTCAGGGATCCGCCGGGAAGGGCGGTGACGGACCCCTGCGAAACCGACCACGCCGACGGGGATGACGGGGACAAACCACGACACGGATGCCATGACACGGATGCGCCGGAGGCCGGTGCCTTCTCCGAAGAGGAAGGCGCCGGCCTCCGGCGCATCAGAACCGCATGCGAATCGTCTGCGGGGGCTTCCCGCATGTCTCCGCCCGCATTCGGATCGAAAATCAGTGGCCTCTGTCGAAGTCGAGCTTGGTGAGAAGCAGACGGCGGTAGTCGCTGAAATCGTCCGAGATCCTGTCACGAGTCGGCAGGTCGATGTCGACGATCTCCTTGATCCGCCCAGGCCGCGGCGTCATGATGACGACCCGGTTGCCCAGGTAGATCGCCTCGTCCACGTCATGCGTGACGAGGATCATCGTCGTGCGGAACTGCTCCCACAGGTCGAGAAGACGGTCCTGCAGGTCGGCACGGGTGAAGGAGTCCAAGGCCCCCATGGGCTCGTCGAGCAGCAGGACGTCCGGACGCCCGGCCAGCGCCCTGGCTATGGCGACGCGCTGGGCCATGCCTCCTGAGATCTGGTGCGGATAGGCCTTCTCGAAGCCGGTGAGGCCGACCTGGGCGAGATAGGACTTCACATCGTCCCTGCGGCTGGCATACAATCCCCGCGCCTTCAGGGGGAAGGCGACGTTCTGCTCCACCGTCAGCCAGGGGAAGAGGCTGCCCTGCTGGAAGACGTAGCCGCGTCTCGGATCGGGCCCCTGCACGGGCTCACCATCGAAGCTCAGCGTCCCCTTCTCCGGAGTGTCGAGGCCGGCGATCAGACGCAGCAGCGTGGTCTTCCCGCAGCCGGAGGGGCCGATGATGGAGATGAGCTCCCCGGGTCGAACGTCGAGACTGACGTCCTCAAGCGCGGTGAACAGGCTTCCATCCGTCTTTCGGAACGTGCGGCCCACATGTTCGACGGACAGGATGGGCTTCCCGGACGCCACGCGTCCGTCCGCCGGCTCGGTATCCGACGCGGCCACACCGACGACGACGTGACTCATCGCACCAATCCCTTCTGCCAGCGCAGCAGCCTGCCGCGCACGACCTCGATGAGTCTCATGATCAGCGAGAACAGCACGGCCATGATGACGATCGCCGTGAGAATCTCGTTGTACGCCGACCATGCCTTCGCCTGGTCGATGTAGTATCCCAGCCCCCCGGGCTGGCCCATCATCTCGGAGATGACGAGGGTGAGGAACGACAGGCTGTTGGCCATGCCGATCCCGGTGAAGATGTTCGGCACCGCGTTCGGAAGCGCGACGTGGAAGAGAATGTACGTCGAGGAGGCTCCCATGGTCCGGGCGGCCTCGATGAGCATGCGGGGCGTCGATTGGATGCCCTGCGACGTGAGGAACGCCACCGGGAACCACGAGCAGATGACCAGAAGGAACATCGCGGCGATGAAGGGCGTGGGCATCAGCGTCAGGGCGAAGGGCATCCATGCGACGGCCGGGATGACGCCGGTGATCTTGAGCACGGGGAATATCCAGTAGTACGCCCGGGCGAACCATCCGATGAGCACCCCCGTGACGACCCCCAGCGCCACCCCAACGACGAATCCCGCGGTGAAGAGCCTGATGGAGTAGAAGGTGTTGAGAGCGATGTACGACCCGTCGGACAGGAACGGCTCGAGGACCTGGGAGGGCCCGGGGAAGAACGGCTGCGGAAGCGTCTGGAACTTCGTCCCCGTCACGTCCCACAGGGCCAGCAGCACGCCCATCGCGAACCGGAACTGGGTCCGCGAACGGTATTTCTCGCGTCGGGATGCGCCACGCGCGTCAACGAGGCCGACGATGACGTAGAACGCGGCGAGCGCGATGAGCAGCCCCTGGTACAGGTCCTGCCCGGTGAGCAGGAATATCCCCACGCGGCCCTGCTTGACGTCGATCTGGCTCACCTGCGGGACCACGATGTTGACGAGCAGCGCAAGCAGGAACCCCGAGGCCGTCAGCACGACGGACAGGGGGTACGGGATCCGCGGGGACAGGGCCGCCCGATGCGCCCTGCGGATCCGGAACCGTCCGGCGATCGCCGGCGACGGGGCGTGGCCCCTTTCCTCGGTGGCCCCCCGTGGCGCCGCCTCGTACACGGAAGCGATATCGGACATATGCCTTCCCTTCGTTGCATTGGCTTGTATTGGCCGTGATCCGGATGACCTGACGCACCGGCACGGGCGGCAGTTCGCTGGGTGTCCCGACGAACCGTCGCCCGCACCATGGACGAGACGCGTTCCTGCCTACTGCTTGACGTA
>CALEGL010000263.1 GCA_937876495.1 uncultured Bifidobacterium sp. | reverse complement strand
CCGGGGGAATGCGCGGGCGGGCGGAGGGTGGAAGGAGGGCGTCGTCCAGGGGAGCGGCCGCGAAGGTCGGGGCGGGCGTTCCTACGGCGACCGTCGCCGTGGCGGCCGTGACGGGGACCGCCGCGGGGAGCGCGGCAACGACAGGCCCTACGGCAACCGCGCCCATGAGGGGCGTTCCCGTGACGGCGGATTCCGCGGGCACGGGTCGGATGACGGATATCGTGGCGGACGCGGCCATCGTGACGATGAGGGCGGCCGTGACCGCTTCGGCTCCGATGACTCCCGTGGCGGATTCGGCGGCGATCGACAGGGCCGCGGGGATCGTTATGACCACCGTTCGAATTCCGGCCGCGACTCCCGCGGCGGCGGATCGGACTGGTCGGGCAAGCGTCGCCATACCGGCAAGCGCGATTCGGGATGGCATGATGACGGTGCCGACCGTGGCGGTCGCGCCGGCGAAGGACGCGGATTCCGCGGCTCGTCATCCGGCAGGGGGCTCCGGTCGTCCCGCTCCGACTCGTCGTCCAGATCGGGCGGCCACGGGTCGGGCGGTTACCGCTCCGATTCGCGCCGCTTCAGCAGGGGAAGGTAGTCCCCGTAGCCCTCGGCCTCCATGCGATTCTCGGGAACGAAGCGCAGCGAGGCCGAGTTCATGCAGTAGCGCAGCCCGCCGCGGTCCCGCGGCCCGTCGACGAAGACGTGGCCGAGATGGATGCGTGATTCGGCGGCACGAACCTCGGTCCGGGGCATCCCGGGCAGGGAGTAGTCGCGGCGCTCGGTGACCAGGTCGGGGCTGATGGGGCTGGAGAAGGCCGGCCAGCCGCAGCCGGAGTCGAATTTGTCGGTCGACAGGAACAGCGGCGTGCCGCTGACGGCGTCGACATAGATTCCGGGCGCGAACTCGGCGTCGTAGTCGTTGTCGAAGGGCGGCTCGGTGGCGGCCAGCTGGGTGACGGCGAAGCGTTCCGGGTCGAGGCCCCACGCCTTCTCCACCCATTTCTGTCTTTTCGGCACGTCGGCGATGGCGGCCATGGGGATATGGCAGTAGCCTCCCGGATTCTTCTGCAGATAGTCCTGGTGGTACCCCTCCGCCGGATAGAAGTTCCTCAGTTCCTCCACGGCGGTCGCCGGCCGTCTGCCGACGAGCTCCCCCAGACGGCCCAGGGCCTTCTCGTACACGCGCTTCTGCCCGTCGTCGGCGCAGAACAGGGCGCTGCGGTACTGCAGGCCGACGCCGTTGCCCTGTCCGTCGACGCTGAAGGGGTCGGTGGCCTCCAGCGTGAGCAGGACGATGGTGCGCAGCGTCACGCGCGAGGGGTCGAAGTCCACGCGGACCGTCTCCGCCGCGTCCGTGGCGCCCGAGCACACCTGTTCATACGTGGGGTTGATGATCGTCGACTGCGCGTATCCCACGGTGGTCGAGATCACCCCGTCGATCCGACGCAGATAGGCCTCGAGCCCCCAGAAGCATCCGCCGGCCAGCCAGGCCGACTCGGCGCCCGTGGCGGGGACGTCCGCGTCACGGATGGCGGCGTTGCCGTCGGGTGTGGATGCGATCGGGTGTCCCGCGTCGTCGTCCGCGTCGCTGCCGCCGGAGCCCGCGTCCCGTCCCTCGAATGCGTCGCTGATGATGTCCCGTGTTTCGGACCCGTCGTCCGTTTTTTCCGTCATGTGGCCAGTATGCTCTCCGCCCGTCCCCGCGGAAAGAGGCTTCGCCGGGGGAGGAGAGGCTGGCCGCAGACGCCGGGGATGACGCCGAGCCGGTATCGTGGAGACGAACGGGAGGATGATGCGCCGATGGATGGTTCGAGGTCTCTTCCCGGTTTCGGCGGATACGGTTACGGGGATCCGCCTCGAGTCTTCGGGGGCGCTCGGGGCGGCTTCGATGAGGATCCGGATGACGGCGTCGTGTTCGGACGTCCTCCGCGATCCCTGATGGACGACGGCGGGGGGAATCGCACTGCGCGCCGGGTTCCTGCCGTGGACGCGGACGCTCATGCGGTCGTGTCCGATGCGGTTCTGCGACGCGAAGGCGGGGCCGCCTACCTGCGGAGCATCGAGGTGCTGGTCACCCACCGCCTGCGTGGCCTCTCCCGCCGTTATGACGCCGACGGCATGCTGGTTCTTGAGGGCACGGTGCGCGTGGCCGACGGTTTCGCCGCCGACTACCGTGTGCGGGCCGACGTCGACGAGAACGCCGGGGTCGTCGCCGACTACCACTGCACCTGCCCGGCCGCCGCCAGGGGACGGGGGATGTGCAAGCACGTCATCGCCCTGGTGCGCGAATACAACGACGCTCCCAGGGGATTCACCTTCACCGGTGGCCGTCCGGCCTCCGCGCGATTCGGCACCTCGGCCTCGTTGCGGGGTCTGCTGCGGGTGGAGGCGCAGCGTCGCGTCCGTGACCAGGAGGACAGGCGGCGCGATATGCTGCGCCTCATCGGTGCCGGGGACGAAGACTCCGATTCGGGGGACGTTCCCGCGCCATTCCCGATGCGGGCGTCGGCCGCCGGGTCCGGCTCCGGGGTGGCGTCCGCGTCGGCATCCGGTCTGCCGGCATCGGGCGTTGCATCCGGGGAACCGAATGACTTCCGCGAGCCCGGGGGAGTGCGGCTGCGTCCCCGGATCGGGGCCACGATGGGCGGATGGGTCCTGCGTCTGCGCGTCGAGGCGTCGAACGGGGCGTCCTATGTCGTCCGCGACGTGGCCGACCTTCTGTACGCCGTGCGCATGCGCCGCTGCGTCGAGTACGGCCGTCGCCTGTCCTTCGTCCATGATCCGGCCATGTTCGATGATCGCTCGCGCGGGGTTCTGGCGTTGCTGGAGCGCGGAGAGGCCATCCGGCGCGGGCTGATGGCGGGATACTCGTCCTCGCCGTGGCATGGGGCGCGCGGAGGGGTCGTGCTGTCCGACGAGGAGATCTGCGAGCTTCTCGATCTGTTCGTGGGGTCCGACGTCCCCGTCGACTACGAGCCCGCGGACGTCGGTCCGTCCGGCGTCGTCGCCGCGCCGGTCCTCGCCCCCGACCCGGCTCTCGGCCTCTCCGTGGACCTCGCCCGCGCCCCCCCGGCACCGTCGCCGGGCGCCCGCGCCGCCGCTCCGCCCCCGCCGCCGCAGGACGGCTCCGCCCCCACGGCCGGCGCGCTGTACCGCGTGACGGCCCGCGCACCCGTCCCCCCTCCGCGCCCCCCCCGC
>CALEGL010000262.1 GCA_937876495.1 uncultured Bifidobacterium sp. | reverse complement strand
TCGTGAGCTGTCATGTGTGCGTGCGTCAGTATCACTACTGTCGAGAGAGCCGGCGACCCGCGAACTCACCACCTCCCTATTCGTCGGCAGCGTCAGATGTGTATAAGGGCCAGCATCCCCGCGGGATCCTCAGGAGAGGCCGGTCCCGTTCGGGGACCGGCCGTCCTTACCTCACCATCGGCAGCGCCACGGTAGGAGACCCGACGAGGGTACCGCCTACGGGGACGGGGACGCCGTCGACGCCGACCCTGAAGAAGGCCACGCGGCTGGTCGTCTCGTTGGAGACGACCAGCAGACTGCCCACGGCGAGGATATGACGGGGTCGGCCTCCGCCGCTCGGGACGCTGATCCCCGGCCTCGGCATGGACAGCACGCCGTCCCTCCACCGCAGCACGACGATGCGATCCGAGCCGCGCAGACCCACGTATACGGCGCCGTCGGTCACGGAATCGGCATCGGAGCCATGCCTTTCGGCGCGCGAACCATCCTCGGTCATGACATCCGGCACGAACGCCAAGGAGGCCGCCTGGTCACCCTCATCACCGCCAAGGGCAATGCGCTGAACGACGCGCATGCCGCCGTCCGGCCCCTCACCGTCCGTCTCGCACATGGAGCCGGCCGCCAGCGTCCTGCCAGCCACATCCGTCCGGACGTCCACGCCGGCATCCTCAGGCCATCCCCCACCGGAGGAATAGGACTCCAGCACGGTCACGTCATCGCCCCACTCCCCCACGACCGCGACCCGCCAGCCGTCACCCGGCATGGGAAGCAGATGCATGTCCCGCGGACCTGTGCCCGGCGACAGCACCACCGTCCCGATGCGAACCAGGCGTCCGCCATGCCATCGATGGACGTGGATGCGATCCGTCCCCAGATCCGTCGTCAGCACCCGGCCGTCGGGAAGGGGAAGCGCCCAATGCGCATGGGAACCGTCCTGGGCGGGGAAGGGACCATGTCCGTCCTTCGGGTCAGGCCTCAGGGTCTGCAGGGCGATGCCCAGATGGCCCGTCGCATCAAGCGGATGCACGGCTATGGTCCCGTTCCCGTAGTCGGCGACGACGACCCGGCCCTCACCGCGGTCGTCCCGGCAAATGGCCGCATGCGTGGGGCCCGGGCCCGGAACGGGCACGCGCGACAGGGGCCCGAGGGACGGCCCATCGATATGGAAGGGACCATACGTCTGCCGGTCCCCCCCCCTTGGCCCCCATCGGAAGGAGGCGAGCTCGCCGGGGTTCTCGAGCACCGCCAG
>CALEGL010000261.1 GCA_937876495.1 uncultured Bifidobacterium sp. | reverse complement strand
GTGGGAGTGTAGGGCGGGGGTGGAGCGAGAGGGGGATAGGCAGTCGCCAGCGGGCGGGGCGCGGCGGCCCGGGGAGGAGCTGAGAAGCATCGAGGGCCGCGGGGGGACCGCTGGCGCCGTGGTGTGCGACGGTCTGCTGCAGCACCGATTCAAGCCGGACGCCGCCACCTACGTCGGCAGCGGCAAGGCCCGCGAGCTGGCGGACATCGTCGCCGAACGCCAGGCGGACACCATCATCGTCGACGACGACATGGCCCCCAGCCAGCGTCGAGCGCTCGAGGACGCCACGAAGGTCAAGGTCGTCGACCGCACGGCCGTCATCCTCGACATCTTCGCCCAGCACGCCACCAGCCGCGAAGGCAAGGCGCAGGTGGAGCTCGCCCAGCTCGAGTACATGCTTCCCCGCCTGCGAGGCTGGGGCGGGTCGCTCTCCCGCCAGGCCGGCGGGCGCGCGGCCGGCGCGGACGCCGGCATCGGCTCCCGAGGCCCCGGCGAGACGAAGATCGAGATGGACCGTCGGGTCATCCGCACGCGCATCGCCCGTCTGCGCCGCCAGATCGCCCGCATGGCCCCCGCGCGCGAGGTCAAGCGCGGATCGCGTCGGCGCTTCGGCATGCCCACCGTGGCCGTCGTCGGATACACGAACGCCGGCAAGTCCTCGCTGACGAACAGGCTCACGGGCTCCGGCGAGCTCGTCGAGAACGCGCTGTTCGCCACTCTGGACACGGCCGTCAGACGCACCAGGGCCTCCGACGGCCGCGTCTACGCCTACGTCGACACCGTCGGATTCGTCCGCCGCCTGCCCACGCAGCTCGTCGAGGCCTTCAAGTCCACGCTGGAGGAGGTCGCGGACGCGGACGTCATTCTCCATGTCGTGGATGCCTCGCATCCCGATCCCTTCGGACAGATCGACGCGGTCAACGCCGTTCTCGCGGATATCGAGGGGGCCGAGGACATTCCGCGCGTCATCGCCTTCAACAAATGCGACCGTGTGGATGGGGCCATGCGCGAGCGGTTGCACGCCCTGTATCCGGACTCCCATGCGGTATCCGCCTTCACTGGCGAGGGCATCGAGGCCCTGAAGCCCGACGTCGAGCGGC
>CALEGL010000260.1 GCA_937876495.1 uncultured Bifidobacterium sp. | reverse complement strand
CCCCTGATCGTGGCCTGGGTGCTCGCCGTGACCGCAAATGATTACGCGCCCGCGCTTGGCGTCCTCGCCGTGCCCGGCGTCCTCGCGATCGGCGTGCTGGTGATGCTGCGCCGGCGGGTCCCGCATCCGGAGGTCTATGAGCCCGCGGACGCGAAGCCGCGGCTGGCGGAAGGTTCGCTGCGCCGATCGAAGCCCTTCTGGTGGTACATGCTCTTCACGTTCGTCACCTGTTCCGCCATCGCCACGTTCGGCGTCATGTCGTTCCACATGGTGAGCGTCGGCATCGTCGGCGATGCCATGGTTCCCGTGCTGTACGCGCTCGCGATGGGCGTCGACGCGGCGGCGGCCATGATGGCGGGCCTCGCGTACGACAGGTTCCACCTGCGCAGCCTCTACGTTCTTCCTCTCGTCGCGGTGGTCATTCCGTTCGTCGCGTATCGGCGATCCCTGGTGCCGGTCATCGCCGGGGTCGTCCTCTGGGGGATCGCGACGGGCGTCCAGGAGTCCACGATGCGCGCCGTGATCGCGGACATCGCTCCGCGGGGAAGCCGGGCCAGCGCCTATGGATATTTCGCCATAGCCCTGGGGCTGGGCGCGCTCGCGGGCGGGAGCATCGCCGGATGGCTCTCCGCCGTGTCGATCCCCGCGCTCATCGGTTTCACGACGGCTGCCCAGGCCGTGGCGCTGGGCGTTCTGGTACGGCTCGATGGGCTTGTCGTGACCCCTCCCGCCCGCTGAGCGCATGCGGGAGCGTCTTCCGCCCATGCTGCTCCTGCCGTCCACGGTCCCGTATGCTCTCCCGTGTGCGTCCCCGTCGGCTTTCGCACGCCCCCTCGCACGCGGCCTTCCGCCCTCCGCGTACGTCGTTCTTCTCCGCGTCCGTCAGCCGTTGATGGCGGAAACGACGTCCGGAAGGGCCATCATCGCCCCCAGCACGATGATGGCGCATCCCAGGAAGGCCATCGACCTGTCGCATCCCGCGCGCAGGGACCACTCCGCCCCCGGATCCCTCCACCGCAGGCGATCTCCCGCGAGACGGCGGCGCACGGCGGCCGACAGTAGGAGGGCGAGGCCGAACGCCAGGCACAGGACCCCGATGACGGCCATGGGGGAGGAGTCGAAGGAGGTTCTCAGCTCGTTGATCATGAGGCCAGCGTATGCGGGGCGGGGAGGGCCCGCCATCGTTCGCGGGACGGGTCTTCCCGGTCTCCGGGTCATCCTCGGGACCGAGATCCCCCGACGTGGCGGGGGCGGTCCCGCGGCGGCGCGGGACCATGCGCGGGAGACGCATATCACATCCCTATGCGAGAAGGGGGAGAATTCGGCTAGTACAGTGGGCCCATATGACCGCGCGGCCCGTTCGGCGTTCCGCGGCATGGAGAAAGAGAGGAAGAACAGTGAAGCATAGAAGGATAGTGGCCGCCGTGGCCTCCGTCGCGGCGATAGCGTCCCTGGCGGCATGCGGCGGAGTCAAGGACTCGGGGGCGTCGGACGACGCGTCCGCCATCACCATCGGCACGACGGACAAGGTCGTCAGCCTCGATCCCGCCGGATCATACGACAACGGCTCCTACGCGGTGCAGATCCAGGTGTTCCCGTTCCTGTACGCGCAGAACTACAACACGTCGAAGCTCAGCCCTGACATCGCCGCCGACAACGGCACATGGAGCTCGGATGGCACCGAGTTCACCGTCAAGCTGAAAAGCGGGCTGAAGTTCGCCAACGGCCACACGCTGGACTCCAAGGACGTGAAGTTCTCCTTCGACCGCATCAAGAAGATCAACGACGAGAACGGTCCGTCTTCGCTTCTGGCAAACATCGAATCCGTTTCGGCCCCAAGCTCCGACACGGTCGTGTTCAAGGACTCGGTGCCCTATGACGTGACCCTGAAGCAGGTGCTGTCCAGCCCGGCCGGCCCCATCGTGGACCAGCAGGTGTTCTCGGCCACCAAGCTCACCTCCGCCGACGCCATCGTCAAGGCGAACGCCTTCGCCGGTCCCTATGTGCTGACCTCCTTCAAGCTCAACGAGGCGCTGGCCTACAAGAAGAACACGAGCTACAAGGGCCTGACGCCCGCCAAGAACAGCGTCGTGCAGGTCCAGTACTTCGCCGACTCCTCCAACCTCAAGCTGGCCGTGCAGGAGGGGCAGGTGGACATCGCCTACCGCTCGCTGACCCCGACGGACATCTCCAGCCTGTCGAAGAACAGCAAGGTGAAGGTCGTCAAGGGACCGGGCGGCGAGGAGCGCTTCCTCGTCTTCAACTTCAGGATCCAGCCCTATGGAACGGCGCAGTCCGACGCGAACGCCGCCAAGGCCCTGGCCGTGCGACAGGCCGTCGCCAATCTCATCGACCGCGAGGAGCTGGCCACCACGGTGTACAAGAACACGTACACGCCGCTGTATTCGTATATCCCCGACGGTCTGACCGGCCATGAGAACACGCTCAAGACGTCCTACGGCGACGGCAAGGGCGGTCCCAGCCTCGAGAAGGCCAAGAAGGTGCTGTCCGACGCCGGCGTGACCACCCCCGTCAAGCTCGACATCCAGTACAACGCCGACCACTACGGCGCCTCGTCGTCCGATGAGTACGCGGCCATCAAGTCCCAGCTCGAGCAGGGCGGGCTGTTCGACGTCAACCTCCAGCAGACGGAATGGACCCAGTACAGCAAGGAGCGCGTCGTCACCGACGACTCCGACGGATCCTACCCCGTGTACCAGCTCGGATGGTTCCCGGACTACTCCGACCCCGACAACTACCTGTCCCCGTTCTTCCGCGACGGCAACTTCGTGAACAACGGCTACAGCAACACGACCATCAACGACCTCATCGTCAAGCAGGCCGGCGAGCAGGACGCGACGGCCCGTGAGAAGATCCTCAAGCAGGTCCAGCAGCTCGAGACGGAGGACCTGTCGACGATCCCGCTGCTCCAGGGCGCCCAGGTCGCGGTCATGGGGAAGGACATCAAGGGCGTCACCCTGGATGCATCGTTCCGCTTCCGCTACGCCTCGGTGACGAAGTCCTGAGTGACGGGCGTATGACGGCATGAGAACAGGGGACGGCGGTCCGGTGGTCATCCAGGCGGATGCATGGCGGGCAGCCGTCCCGCTCTGTGCGTCGGCGGGGCACGATGAGGCCCGGCACGGCGCCCGTGGGAAGGAACGGCAGTGACTCACAAGCAGACCACCGGGATGCCCGGAGGCACGGCGGACGTCGGGAGCGCCGGCGGAGGGTCGACGGCGGCGGCACGACCGAAACGCAACCGGCTGTCCGGGGGCTTCTTCCGCTTCGTCCTCGTGAGGTTCCTCCTCATCATCCCCACGGTGTTCATCCTCGTGACCATCGTGTTCTTCGTCATGAGGGCCACGGGCAATCCCATCTCCGCGGCGTTGGGCGGCCGACTGACCCCCCAGGAGCTGCAGCGGCGGATCCATGCCGCCGGCTATGACAGACCGCTTATCGTGCAGTACGTCGACTACATCGGCGGGCTGCTCCACGGCGACCTGGGGACCACGCTCACGGACAACCAGCCCGTGACCTCCATCCTCACGCGTTACGGGGCGGCTACGCTGGAGCTGACGCTGCTGTCCCTCATCGTCGCCCTCGTCGTCGGAATCGGCCTGGGACGACTTGCCGCACGGCACCGCGACCGCGCCGGGGACGCCGGCATCCGGGTCTTCGCCATCCTGTGCTACGCCACGCCGGTGTTCTTCCTCGGACTCGTGCTCAAGCTCATCTTCTCCGTGTGGCTCGGCGTGCTGCCCAGCTCCGGACGCGCTTCGCTGGCCTCGGAGATGCAGTTCACCCGTCTCGTCTCGCCCACAGGCCTGTACATCATCGACGCGCTCCAGCTCGGCGACATGAAGGTGCTCGGCGACGTACTCGAGCACGCCATCCTGCCGGCCCTGAGCCTGGGACTGCTCACCGCCGGCGTGTTCATCCGGCTGGTGCGCACGAACGTCATCTCCACGTACACCTCCGGCTACGTGGAGGCCGCCCGCTCCCGCGGCGTCTCCGAGCACCGTCTGCTCTCGAAGCACGCCTGGCGTCCGGCGCTCATCCCCATCATCACGGTGATGGGCATGCAGATCGCCATGATGCTCGCCGGCGCGGTGCTCACCGAGACGACCTTCGAATGGAAGGGTCTGGGCTTCATGCTGTCGACCTACCTCAAGGCGCGCGACTTCGTGGCGGTGCAGGGCATCGTCATCCTCATCGCGGTCATCGTGTCCGTGGTCAACTTCATCGTCGACGTGATCAGTGCGCTTATCGATCCGAGAGTGAGGTACTGACATGGCCGACTCCGAAACTTCAGCGACCGTGGCGGGAGACGACCGTCTCGCCGCGCTCCGGTCGGGCCGCAGGCCCTCGCTCTGGTCCCGTCTTCCCGTCGTCCGCGACCTGCGCATCTCCGTCGGCTGGCAGAAGGGCATGCTCGTCACCGGACTGGTCATCACCGCGGTCTTCGTGCTCGTGGCCATCTTCGCGCCCGTCATCGCGCCCTACGGCTACTCGCAGATCAAGGACGCGAAGGGGAGGTCCTTCCCGACCCAGGCTGCGCCGAGCGCCGCGCACATCTGGGGTACCACAGTCGGCGGCTTCGACGTGTTCAGCCGCACCATCTGGGGGGCCCGCACCGCCGTCATCGCCATCATCGTGGCCGTGCTGCTGTCCATCTTCGCCGGCGTCTTCCTCGGTCTCGTCTCGGGCTACTTCGGCGGGTGGATCGACCGCGTCCTCGTCGTCATCGCCGACGCCATCTACTCCTTCCCCTCCCTGCTGCTCGCCATCCTCATGGCCATCATGATCTCCGGCGGGCAGTCGAGCCTGTGGGGAGGCATCCTTGCCTCCGGCATCTCCATCACCGTCGTGTACATCCCGCAGTACTTCCGGGTGATCCGATCCGAGGTGGTGCGCATCAAGGAGTCCGCATACGTCGAGTCGGCGAAGGTGGTCGGCGCCTCCACCTGGCGGATCATGACGACGCATCTGCTGCGCAATTCCACCCGCACGCTGCCGGTCATCCTCACCCTCAACTCCTCCGAGGCCATCCTCACCCTCGCCGGCCTGGGCTTCCTCGGGTTCGGCATCGAGCCCACCGCCGCCGCCGAATGGGGCTACGACCTCAACCGCTCCGTGGCCGACGTGACGGCCGGCATCTGGTGGACGTCGGTGTTCCCGGGCATGGCGATCGTGCTTATCGTCCTGGGGATCACCCTCGTCGGCGAATCCCTCAACGACCTCGCCGACCCGAGGCTGCGCGCCCGGAAGTCCGCCGGCGAGGTCCTCGGGTCAATCGAGGACACCTCCGTCGACCCCTCGTCCCAGAACGCCTCCGACAACGGCGCCCTGGCCGCGCTGGAAAGCGGGTCCGAGGCCATCGTCGTGGATGATGGCGCCGATGAACCGGGACCCTCCGGGCATCCCGTCGCGGGAGCCGCAGCCGCCGATGACGCCGGTGACCCCCGCGACGCGGGCGGCGATGCCGCGTCGCCGCGCGAGCCATCCGGGAAGGAGTCATGATGAGTGCAAAGAGCATGGGCGCCCCCGCCGAGGGCGCGGGCGGGACGAAGAGGCTCGGCGACGACGAGCTCGCCCGCATCGAGGACCTCAGCGTCTCCTTCATGACGGACGCCGGGTCCATCCGCGCCATCGACGGGGTTGGCTTCACCATCCCCCGCCGCACGGTCGTCGGGGTCGTCGGTGAGTCCGGGTCCGGCAAATCCGTCACGGCGCGGTCCATCATCAAGCTGCTGCCCGAGACCGCCGCCACCTCGGGAGCCGTGTACCTCGCCGGCAGGGAGGACGGCACCGGGGTCGACGTGCTGTCCCTGACGGGGGAGGACCTGCGCCGCATGCGCGGCGACCGCGCCGCCATGGTCTTCCAGGAGCCGGGAGCCGTGCTCAACCCGGTCTTCACCATCGGGTGGCAGATCGCCGAGGGGCTGCGCGCGCACGGCGTCACCGACCGCAGGGAGCTGCGTCGCCGCTGCATCGAGATCCTGCGAAAGGTGGGCATCCCCGACCCCGAGACGCGCGTGGACTACTATCCGCATCAGTTCTCCGGCGGACAGAAGCAGCGCATCGTCATCGCCATGGCCCTCGTGCTCAACCCGGGGCTCATCCTCGCCGACGAGCCGACGACCGCCCTGGACGTCACCGTCCAGGCGGAGATCCTCGACCTGCTGAGACTGGCCAGGGACGAGTTCGGGGCCAGCGTGCTCATCATCACGCATAACATGGGCGTCATCGCGGATATCGCCGACCAGGTCGTCGTCATGTACCGTGGCCGCGTCGTCGAGCAGGGCGACGTGGAGCAGGTGTTCTACCATCCTCGGGACGAGTACACGAAAAGGCTGCTGGCTGCCGTTCCTCGCATCGGGCAGCGCATCGTCGTCCACGACGAGCAGGGACGGCGCATCGAGCGGGGCGACGACTGGAGGGACAGGCCGCTGGCCGTCAGCGCCAGAGACCTGACCATCACCTATCCCGGGCATCTCATGCAGCCCGACTTCGTCGCCGTGGACGGCGTGGACTTCGACATCCACCAGGGCGAGGTGCTGGGACTCGTGGGGGAGTCGGGCTCCGGGAAATCCACCACCGGCCGCGCCATCGCCGGTCTGCAGAGGGTCTCCGGCGGCTCCCTGAAGGTGCTTGGCGTCGAGATGAACGGCGTCAGGGAGAAGGACTTCCGTCCCCACAGGGCGCGTATCGGCTTCGTGTTCCAGGACCCGGGAAGCTCCTTCGATCCGCTGATGACCATCGCGCAGAACGTCGCCGAGCCCCTGATCGTCCATGGTCGCTATCCCTCGGTGCAGGAGGCGCGGAAGTACGTCGGCGATCTGCTGGAGATGGTCCAGCTGCCGCGGGCCTACATGGACCGTTTCCCCCACGAGCTCTCCGGTGGCCAGCGTCAGAGGGCCTCCCTGGCACGGGCGCTGGCGCTCAGGCCGGATCTGCTCATCGCCGACGAGCCGACGTCGGCGCTGGACGTGTCGGTCCAGGCCAAGGTGCTGCAGCTCTTCGCACGGCTGCAGACGGAGATCGGATTCGCCTGCCTGTTCATCACGCATGATCTGGCCGTCGTCGACATGCTGGCCGACAGGATCATGGTCATGCATCACGGGCGCATCGTCGAGCACGGGGACGCCTCGCAGATCATGGAGCATCCCTCGGATCCGTACACCCGTCGGCTCCTGGCATCCCTGCCGGTGCCGGATCCCCGAGAGCAGCGCGTGCATCGCGAGCGGCTTCACGAACTCATGGCCACCGATCCGGTGAGCTGACCGCGAACCAACCACGGCCCCGCCCGCCGTGGGTCGCGGACCGGGCGCGGGCCGCCCCCCCACCCCGGCG
>CALEGL010000259.1 GCA_937876495.1 uncultured Bifidobacterium sp. | reverse complement strand
AGGCGATGGACAGCGGCTTCTCCTGGTTCTTGTACTCCACGAGGGGACCGACGTTCTGCAGCAGCCCCTCGTTGAGCTGGGTGAAGTAGGAGTTGATCTGGCGGGCGCGCTTGGCCGCGAAGATGGCGAGGGCGTACTGCGAGTCGGCACGCTTCATGAGGTCGTCGATGGCGGGGTTGGCCAGTCCCGTGGGAGTGGGTTCGGTACCGAAGTCTGACATATGAGTCTTCCAATCATCCGTTCGTCAGAGCGCCGTCTCATGCCGACCGGCGCCATGGCATTCAGTCCCATCACTTTAGTGCAGGGGGCTCGACCTTGCCGGATGGGACGCGGCTTTCCGTCCCTGCGCCACGACCGGATGGCGATGCCGGCGTCGATGACCTCGGGAGACCGGATCCGGTCATCCACGCGTCGTCTCCGCCGTGGGGGGCCTCCCGCCGCCGGGGACGCCGCCGGCATCGCGGATGACGCGCCGGTCACCGGCGGATCCGTGACCGGAGACGATGCGCTCCAGCGCCAGCACATGCTCGTGGAAGGCCGTTCTCCCCACCGGCGTCAGGCGCGCCCAGACGACCGGGTGCCCCCCGACGCCGCCGCAGTGACGCTCGAGCTCGACGTATCCGCGATCCGCGAGCGCATGCAGATGACGGGAGCACATGGCATCGCTGATCCCCAGGGCGTCACGCACGTCGCCGAACCTCATCCCGGCCATGGTCGCCAGCATCCCGCAGATGCGCAGTCGCATGGGTTCGTGGATGACGGGGTCGAAGCGGGGCGCGACCCCCGCATCATCACCCTGCGAAGCATCCTCTCCCGGAGTGGTTCCGCTCATGATCGCCCGGCGGAGACGGCCCTGGCCCACAGCCGCTCGTAGAGCATGGTGCCCCACCACGCGAGGACCCCCATGGCCAGCGCCGGAAGAAAACCGACGTCAGGCACATCGGGAAGCATCCACGGCAGCGTCACGGCCAGCACGAGGCAGACCACGCCGGCGACCAGCAGAACGGCCGACAGTGCCATCATCCTCGGGCCGCGGGGCCGCAGGACGCCCCAGACGATGTCATAGTCCGGGCCGACGAGCCCGCGTCGCCATCGGAAAAGAGCCCCCTGCACATAGCACAGCGCACCCAGACACAGCACCCAGAACGCCGCTCCGACGACGCTCCCCGATATCACCACCTCCGCCGAGTCGTCCGTCGCTGTCCATTCGAACCGCGAGGAGGCCAGGGCCAGAAGCGCCGTGAACCACGCGGACGTCAGGCCGTTGACGGCATGGAACCACGCGGGCGCCAGCGCATGCGCCGTGATCCGTCTCCTGTCACCGGCGAGCGTTCCGAGGACCGCGGGTGCGGCGCCGGCCCCGGCATCCCTCGGGGCCGCCCCCGCCCCCCCACTCGCCCGCTTCGCTGCCGGCGCGC
Organism: uncultured Bifidobacterium sp.; assembly: GCA_937876495.1. Lineage (GTDB taxonomy): Bacteria > Actinomycetota > Actinomycetes > Actinomycetales > Bifidobacteriaceae > Bifidobacterium. The sequence goes on along the minus strand of CALEGL010000259.1, from coordinate 8 downwards.
CCCGCCAC
>CALEGL010000258.1 GCA_937876495.1 uncultured Bifidobacterium sp. | reverse complement strand
AGTTCTTCTCCTTGATGATCTGATCCAGTGATGTGATTCGCCGTCCGAGTCTGGCGACGTAGAGATGGTCGGGATCGCGGGCCCTGAGTTCGTCGATGCCCATGCGCATGATGTCCGCCAGGAAGCCGTAGCCGTCGTTGTCGATGATCGCCCGCTCGCCGACCTCGTACGCGGCCCAGTCGTCTCCGGCGCGGAACACGGCCACATCGCACACATCGTCTTCACTTGCTACAACGAACGGATCGTCGCCGGCGATGATCTCCCTGAGCCGGGGAGCGTCCACGTCCTCGCACCGCAACCTGACCTCGTTCACCTGTCCGCCTCCAGATGGCAGCGGGTGACCGATGTAGACCGCCTTATCGACGCCGTCCATCGTGCCGTCGATCATGCCGATGGGGAGACGCTTCCCTTCGAAGACCGCGTATCCTCTGATGCGCGCCTGATCCATAATGTCCTCACGCTTCATTTCGACTCCTCCTGTGGTTCGGTGGCGGGTGTGATGGCCTCCGTGGGTTCGGATGCCGGCTCGGCGTCGATAACGGGGTGGAACACGTCTCCGTAGTCGGGAGTCGTCTCGTCCACGACCGTCGACCTCTTCGCCTCTACGGTCACCGGCAGATACTTGAACATCCGCCGTATCAGCGTCTTCAATCCCATCGAGACGAAATCCGTCGCCCAAGGGCCCGTGATTTGGTTGTCATGGAACCTACTGCGCGGGGCGAAGCGGTCACGGTAGGCGATGAGGTCCTTCGCGCTCATATAGTCGGAGCGAATTCTCTCCCCTCCAGAGTGGAAGATCGAGACGTAGACGAACGAGAGGTTCGCGTCCGAATGATCGGCGTCGAGGTTCACCGACTCGGGGCAGTTGATGACTGGGTTGCCATCCGCATCGAGCGTGAGAGTCACCCCGTCATCCTTGTACACGGCCCGTGGATGCGCGTACATCCCGCTGTTCTCGAGCAGTCTGAGCATCCCCTTGAACCCGATGATGAACGTCGCGTCCTTCTGTCCGGTCTTGCTTTTCTTGTTGCCGTAGGGGAGGATGTACGCCTGCCCTAATCCGTCCACGTTGCTGGGCTTCAGCCCGAGGGCCGCGCACTGCATGAAGCAGCTCAGCACCGACACCGGGGTGCATTCGGCAAGCGCGGGCTCGCGGTTGATCGCGCTGATGCAGTATTGGAGCAGCGTGTCCGGGTCGAGGTTGTTCCCTATCACCCTCTGTATCTGCGGCCATGATCTGCGCACGAGTTCCTTGAGCTCGCGGCTGGGGTCGAGCCTCTGCATCCGGTTCCCCTGCGTCGTCTGTGCCAGTTGTCCCATCGTCACTTCCCTTTCCCTTCGATCTTTCTGACCCTGAGCGTCCGTCCGCTGGACTCCGCGACCATGTGCGCCGGGCGTTTGTAGTGTTTGAACGTCGCCTTGTATGTGGCGTCGGACATGCCCTCGTGCGATCCGATGAGCGCCTTGATCCGCTCACCGACCTCGGCCTTGCTCCTGCGGGCGTCGGACTCGGCCTCGCTCCAGTCGAGATAGTCGGCGGCCAGCTGGTCGAAGCCGTCGCCGTCCGCCTCCACGACGCCCTCCTCGGGCTCCGGGTAGACGCGCTCCACGTCGGATCCCGTGAGCGTCGGAGGCTCGTCGCGCTCCACATACCCCCAGAACTCCTCGGCGGCCCTGACGACGGCGGCCACGTCCTCCTCGTCTCGCTGGAACTCGACCTCGACCGGCTCTCCCGATCCGAGGTCCGCCACGAACGCCCCCCACGTCCAGCCGGTCACCGCCAGATAGTGGGTCACCTGCGCCATGTAGTAGTCCGGGGCGACGGGAGTCCCATCGTCGGAACGCCAGTCCCGCGCCCTGTACGAGGATGCCGTCTTGCACTCCAGCACCCCCGGCCCGCGGTCGGGGTCCCAGATGACGCCATCAAGCGACGCGAGCATGTGCGGATGGGCGCGTGACGTGAGGCTGAACCCCGTCCCGTCGAGGACCGGAACCCCCGGATGCCTCGCCCTGTACCAGCGCCGAAGCTCCGACTCCAGCGCGTTGCCCCTGATGATCGCCCAGCGGCCCGAGATGTCCTCGCGCTCCGAGCGTCCCGTCTTGTCCAGCCACAGCTCGTAGGGGGTCCTGTACCTGTCGAGGCCCATGATCGCGCTCATGTCCGAGCCGCCCACGCCCTTGGAGCGGTTGGCTAGCCACATGGACTCACCCTCTGCCACGCGGGGAAACCTCGTCACGGTGAACTCGTCCGTGTCCCTCAGGGTCCTCATAGCCGCGCCCCCTGCAGCCGCACGACCTCGGCCCCAAGCACGTCCAGTGTCATCCGCACGCTCTCCAGAAACTCGTCGACCTGATCAGCGTCATAGTTTTTTCGGAAAATGCCATGCACGTCGAATGTCACGTCACGCACGTCTCCGGGAGTGAGAAGATGTTCTTCCATTTCGATTCCTTTCGTCTCTTATCGTTTTGATCCGCCCATGAAGGACGTCCGACCACTCGAACGCCTCCAGGGGCCTGTCGGTCGCGGCCAGCGTCCTCGCCAGCCGCTCCGTCGCCGGACTGTCCGGGGTCACGTCCGAGGCCTCGTGGGGAACGTCTCCGTGCGCGCCTGAAGGTCGGAGGCCAGATAGCCGCCCTTCTCGCCCTCATGCTCGGCGCGGAACAGATCCCCGTAGTGCGCGCGGAACGTGCCGACCGTGTGGTAGGGCGTGTGCCTCATCGCCTCGGCCTCCGGCCAGAAATCGAACGGCGTCCGCTCCTGATGTCTTCCGCTCACAGCTCCCCCTCCCACATGCAGGCGACGACCATCGGCGTCACACAGCCGACGACCACCGCGCTGATGTTGATTCCCATTTGGCTTACGTCCGATGTCCACAGCCAGACCAGCGCCGCCAAGACCACCAACGGGGACATGAGAGTGAGGATCATGCGAGCAAGGCGAAAAGCATCATGAGCGCGGTGAGCGCGAGCGCGAGCTTCGTCCCGGCGAGCACCCACGAGTCCAGGGGCAACGTCAATGCCAGAATGACGATTATCAGCCAGAGAAGCCATGTCACGCCGCCTCCTCGAGTTTGCGTGGGAAAAACTTGTTGACGAAGTAGGTCTGCCCCTTCCCGGTTACCTTGACGGTGCGCGTGGTGAACGTCACCCCGTCCGGGTTCGTGTGCGTTGATTCCTTGATCTGGAAC
>CALEGL010000257.1 GCA_937876495.1 uncultured Bifidobacterium sp. | reverse complement strand
CGTCGACGAACATCAGCGAATAGCGGATGGGAGACGTCGGCGAGGGCGTCTTCACCGATGAATGCACCAGCTTTTCGAGTCGAGTGAACAGCTCCGGTAGCGAATCCTGCTCGTTGTAGCAGGGAACGAGAACCGTCAGGGAACGAATAGTCCGTTCTCCGGTGTCATTCGTGCCGTTCGTGTCGCCGTCCTCGCCAGCCATCGGCGTCCCCCTCGCTTCGTGATGCCCATGTTAGCCGACCGGGGAACGATGCGGGGGCCGTCACGCAGCGCGGTTATCGTAGAGTCCATGGCCACGGGAGACTCGTTCGTACAGCTGCACAACCACACGCACTACTCTCTGCTCGACGGCGCCTCGAAGATCCCGGACATGGTGGCCCGCGCCAAAGAGCTTGGCATGCCGGCCATCGCCATCACCGACCACGGCAACATGCACGGCGCCTACGAGCTGTGGAGCACGGCCGTGAAGGCCGACATCAAGCCCATCGTCGGCATCGAGGCCTACGTGACCCCGGAGACCGCCCGCCAGGACAAGACCCGCGTGCACTGGGGCACCGAGGCGCAGCGGTCCGACGACGTCTCCGGCGGCGGCCTCATCACCCACCTCACCCTGTGGGCGGAGAACGACGAGGGGCTCGTCAACCTCATCAAGGCCAGCTCCGTCGCCAATCTCGAAGGCCGCGTCATGCGCTACCCCCGCATGGACAAGGAGGTGCTCTCCACCTACTCGAAAGGCGTCATCTGCTCCTCCGGATGTCCTTCGGGCATCATCCAGACACGGCTGCGCCTCGGCCAGTTCGACGAGGCCCTACGCGCCGCCGGCGAGTTCCAGGACATCTTCGGCCGGGACAACTTCTTCATCGAGCTCATGGACCACGGGCTGTCCATCGAGAAGCGCGTCACCAAGGGGCTGCTGGAGATCGCGAAGCGCCTCGACGCCCCGCTCGTGGCCACCAACGACGCCCACTACGTGCGCGAGGAGGACGCCGGAGCCCAGGACGCCATGCTGTGCATCAACTCCGGTTCGCGGCTCGACGACCCCGACCGCTTCAGATTCGACGGATCCGGCTACTACATCAAATCCGCCGAGGAGATGCGGGCCCTGTTCAAGGACTTCCCCGAGGCGTGCGACAACACGCTCGCCATCGCCGACCGCTGCAACGTCATCTTCGACGACCACGAGGACGGCGCCTTCATGCCCCGCTACGACTGCCCTGAGGGCTGGGACGAGACCTCGCTGTTCCTGCGCAAGGTCGAGGAGGGCCTCAACCGCCGCTACGACGGCAACCCGCCCGAGGAGGTGCGCCGGCAGGCCGACTATGAATGCGGCGTGATCTGCCAGATGCAGTTCTGCGGCTACTTCCTGGTCGTCGCCGACTACATCAACTGGGCCAAGGCGCACGGCGTCATGGTGGGCCCCGGACGAGGCTCCGCCGCAGGCTCCATGGTGTCCTACGCGATGGGCATCACCGAGCTCGACCCGCTCAAGCACGGGCTGATCTTCGAGCGCTTCCTCAACCCCGAGCGCGTCTCCCTGCCCGATATCGACGTCGACTTCGACCCCGAAGGGCGCGCGCGCGTCCTCGACTACGTCGAGGACAAGTACGGGCGGGACAAGGTCGCCCAGTGCGTCATCTACGGCACCATCAAAACCAAGCAGGCGCTCAAGGACTCCGCGCGCATCATGGGCTACGAGTTCTCCGTCGGCGACCGGATCACCAAGGCCCTGCCGCCGAGCAAGAACGGCAAGGACGTCAGCCTCAGGGAGATCTTCGACGCCACGTCCAAGCGCTACGCCGAGGCCCGCGAGTTCCGCGAGCTGTACGACTCCGACCCGGACGCCAAGCGCATCACCGACCAGGCCAAGGGCATCGAGGGACTGATCCGGCAGACCGGGGTGCACGCCTGCGCGACCATCATGGGGTCGGATCCCATCACCGACACCTCGCCGCTGCTGGAACGCACCGACGGCACCGTCACGACGACCTTCGAATACCACACCTGCGAGACCCTCGGCCTCGTCAAGATGGACTTCCTCGGACTGTCCAACCTCACCGTCATCCGCGACACCCTCACCAACATCGAACACAACGGCAAGACGCCCATCGACTACACGAAGATCCCGCTCGACGACAAGCCCACCTACGAGCTCCTGTCGCGCGGCGACACGCTCGGCGTCTTCCAGCTCGATTCCGACGGCATGCGCTCGCTGCTGCGCACCCTCAAGCCCGACAACTTCAACGACATCTCCGCGCTCATCGCCCTGTACCGCCCGGGCCCGATGGATATGAACTCGCATATCAACTACGCCAAGCGCAAGAACGGTCTGCAGGAGATCACCCCCATCCATCCGGAGGTCGAGAAGCCGCTCAAATCCGTGCTCGACGAGACCTACGGCCTCATCGTCTACCAGGAGCAGGTGCAGTCCGCGGCGCGTATCCTCGCGGGCTACTCGCTGGGCAAGGCCGACGTGCTCCGCCGCGCCATGGGCAAGAAGAAGCCCGAGGTGCTGGCCAAGGAGCAGGTGCCGTTCTTCGAGGGCATGAAGGAGCACGGCTACTCCACGGAGGCCGCGCAGGCCGTCTGGGACGTGCTCGTGCCCTTCTCCGGCTACGCGTTCAACAAGGCGCACTCCGCCGCCTACGGCCTCATCTCCTACTGGACCGCGTACCTCAAGACCCACTATCCGGTGGAGTTCATGGCCGCGCTGCTGCAGAACGAGCGCACCAACAAGGACAAGACGGCGCTGTACCTCGGCGAGGCCAGACGCATGGGCATCAAGGTGCTGCCGCCCGACGTCAACGAATCCGTGCTTGAATACTCCGCCGTCGGCGACGTCGTGCGCTTCGGGCTCGGCGCCATCCGCAACGTGGGAGACAAGGCCGTGGCCGATATCATCGCGGAACGTCAGGGGTCGCATGGCAAGTTCGTCAGCTTCATGGACTTCATCCGCCGCGTGCCCCTCACCGTGCTCAACAAAAGGCTCGTCGACTCGCTGATCAAGGCGGCGGCCTCCGACTCCATCGACCCCCACCGCCGGGCGCTGTTCACCGTTCATGAGCCCCCCATCGTCTCCGTCATCGACCTCAAGCCCAAACCGGCCTGGGGCCACGTCGACCTGCTCTACGACGCGGCCGCGCGGGGCGCGGACGCCGCCATTGCCGGCCCCCCCCCTACCATCCCCGAC
>CALEGL010000256.1 GCA_937876495.1 uncultured Bifidobacterium sp. | reverse complement strand
TCACGAGGCACCTCCATCACGAGGCACCTCCATCACGAGGCCGTCATCAGTAAGACGTGATGAGCAAGACGTGATGAGCAAGACGTCATAGCCCAGCCGCCATCGCCGAGCCATCACCCCGTCGTGTCAAGCCCTGTGCGAGAATCGGGCGTATGAGTCCCAAGGAACCGGATGACCGCTATGACGCCGTGATCGTTGGTGCGGGCGCGGCCGGACTGTCTGCCGCCCTCGGCGTGCTGCGGTCCCCGCGCATCGCCGACCTGCGCGAACGGGGCATCGAACCACGCATCCTGATCATCTCCAAGCTCCAGCCGCTGAGGTCCCACACGGGGTCGGCGGAGGGCGGGATCGCCGCCAGCCTGGGCAACGAGGAGCATGACGACTGGCGCTGGCACTACTACGACACCATCAAGGGCGGAGACTGGCTCGCCGACCAGGACGCCGTGAGGGTCCTCGCCGAGGAGGGCCCCGGGACGGTCGTGCGGCTCGAGCATGACGGGGTGGCGTTCTCGCGCATGGACAACGGCCGCATCGCCCAGCGACGCTTCGGCGGCCACACCGCAAACCGCGGGGAGCGTCCCGTGCGACGCGCCGCATACGCCGCCGACCGCATCGGCCACCAGATACTCCACGCGCTATGGCAGCAGTGCACGGCGGCCGGCGCGGTCTTCGCCGAGGAATGGTACGTCACCGACCTCGTACTGTCGGATGATGGAACGGAGGTGGATGGCGTCGTCGCCTTCGACATCGCGACGGGACGGACGCATCCGGTCCGCGCCGACGAGGTGCTGCTCGCCACGGGAGGCGCAGGACGACTGTTCCGCACCACATCGAACTCCTGGGATCTCACCGGCGACGGCATGGCCCTGGCCCTGGCGGCCGGTCTGCAGCTGGAGGACACCGAATTCGTCCAGTTCCATCCCACCGGACTCTCACACACGGGGATCCTCCTGTCGGAGGCCGCGCGCGGCGAGGGAGGCGTGCTGCGGAACGCCGAGGGACACGCATTCATGGCCGACTACGCCCCCGAGCAGAAGGACCTTGCGGCCCGGGACATCGTCAGCCGGGCCATCAGGGCGGAGACGGACGCGGGACGAGGAGTCGCCGACCCCAGGGACCCCCAGGGGCCGAAGGACTGCGTCTGGCTGGATCTCACGCCCATCGACCCCGGCCGCATGGCTTCGGCGCTCCCCCAGGTGCTGGAGACGATCCGCCGCTATGCGGGACTCGACCCGAGCCATGACTGGGTGCCCGTCAAACCCACCGCCCACTACACGATGGGAGGCATCCCCATCACCACCGACGGACGCGTCCACCGTTGGACCGACGACGACCGCTGCATCGTCCAGGGCCTTTTCTGGGCCGGGGAATGCTCCTGCGTCAGCGTCCACGGCGCCAACAGGCTGGGCGGCAACTCGCTTCTGGACGCCTGCCTCTTCGGGTCCCGCGCCGGCAGGACGATGGCCGGTGAGATCGCCGACCGCAGGGACGGGAACCGGGATGCGGACCGCGAAGCCGACGACGCGACGCCCATCGACGCCAGCGGACAGGCCGATGGCACCATCCGAACCGGTGCCGTGTCATCGCCCGATACGCACGCCGTGTCCGGCGCCGCCGCCATCCCCGACGCCGGGACCATCCCCGACGCCGAAGAGGCGACGGGCGCTGACGGACCGGATCCGGTCGGGCGTGCCGCCGCCGCGCGGAGCGCGCTCGTCACCGCGACGCTGGCCGAGGACTCCGATGACGCCGACGACGCCGACGACAACGCGTACCGTCTGCTCGCCGACCTCGAATCGACGATGGAGAAGGCGCTTGCCGTGCGCTGCGACCAGAAAGGCATCGACCATGCCCTGTCCGTCGTCGACGGTGAGCTTCTTCCGCGGGCCGGAGCTCTGCGGGCGCACAGCTCCACCACCGCCTTCAACCAGGAGCTCACCGCGATCTGGGAGGTGCGTCATCTGGCCGCGTTGGCGAAGGCCGTGCTCACGGTCACGTCCGCACGCCACGAGTCGCGCGGGTCGCTGTTCCGCACGGATCATCCGAAGCGCGACGACGAGCGCTTCCTCGCGCATTCGATGGTGGACGCCGCCGGCTCGGTGCTGTGGCAGCCCGTGCATATCGTGGACATGCCGCCGGAACGAAGGGAGTACTGATGACATCCGATAAGGACGTGACATCCGATAAGGACGACGAATCTTCCTCTTCGTCGATGGTGACCCTCCGCGTGCATCGCTTCCAGCCGCGCCCCGACAGGGACCGTGGACGCTCCTCCAGCCCCTTCGGCTCGCGCCGTTCGCCGTTCGGCTCGTCCCCCTCCCCCGCCAGACGCCGTCGCGGACGCGAATGGATCCAGGACTATACGATCGCCACACGGCCCGAGGACACGATCCTCGACTGCCTGCAGCGCATCCGCCGCACGATGGACCCCACGCTCGCCTTCCGCTACGCCTGCGGGCACGGCATGTGCGGCTCCGACGCCGTCTGCGTCAACGGCACCCCCACTCTGCTCTGCACGGCGACCGTCGCGGACTGGGCGAAGGCCCCGCGGACGGACCCGGGCTTCCGTCGCACCGGGGACGTCTCCTCCGACTCTGTCGAAGCCTCCACCAAGGACCCCACGGAGCCGGACGCGGCCGACGCGTCGGCACGAACCGCGGACGAGAACGCCGATGGCACCGTGACGCAGCCTCCCGTCATCGAGATTGCCGCCCTTCCCGGCTTCCCCGTCATCCGCGACCTCGTCGTCGACATCGACCCCATGTTCCAGCAGATCCGACGCCTCGATCCCCATCTGGTGGGCGCCCAGGACGCTCCGACGGGATCAGGGTCGACCGAGGGGGGCCTCCGAACGGCATCCCGTGAATATCCGCAGACACCCGAACAGCTCAGCCGGTACGAGCTGCTCAGCGACTGCATCGCCTGTGGCGTGTGCGAGGGCAGCTGCCCCGTGTACGCGGGCGGCGAGGCCTTCGTCGGTCCGGCTGCTCTGGTCGCCGCCTCCCGATTCATCAACGATTCGCGCGACGTCCGCACGGACGAACGCCTGGACGCCATCGACACCGAGGACGGCGTGGCCGCCTGCCAGTCGGTGCGTGCCTGCTCCCGGCAGTGCCCGCGCGGCATCGACGTGGGCGAGGAGATCTGGCGGCTGGTCGCCAAGGTCAAGGAGCGACAGGTCTGAGCGGATTCCGGCGCGACGAGGCCCGCGACGCGACTGCATCGCACTCGCCGTCATCGCCCATGGCCGCTGCCCGAGGCCATCGCCCGCGGTCGTCCGCTATGGCCATCCGCTCATGGCCATCGCCCGCGCATGACCCTCGGGAACGAGCCTCCAAGGGCTAGAGTGGAACGCATGAAGAGGACGTCATACGCGAATCTGGCCAGGCTGTGGACCGCCGTCGAAGCGCGGGCGGAGGAACGCGAGCCGGAATTGACGGCGCGGATCCGCCGTTCGGCCGAGGAGCGGGGCATCCGCCAGCCTCCAGCCGCGCAGGGCGAGCTTCTCGAGCTTCTGGTGCGACTGCTCGACGCGAAGTCGGTCATCGCGGTGGGCACCGCCGACGTCGTCGACATTCTGCGTCTCGTCAACGGGCTCGACGGGCGCGGCCAGGTCACCGCGGTGGACTCCTCGCCGGAAGGCATAGGACTCGTGCGATCCGTCGCCGGTCGGCTGTCCGGACGGACGGGCACCGGGCTGCGGGCCGCCAAAGCCGATCCAAGCGTCTTCCTCCCCCGTCTCAATGCCGGGGACTATGACCTCATCGTGGTGGGCGGAGCGACCGCCAACTACGCCCCGACCTTCGCCGAGGCCCCGCGTCTGCTCAGGGCCGGGGGCGTCATCGTCTTCACCGACGTCATGGCGCTGTCGGACGCCGACGGCGATGGCGGCGGCGTCCCGGACCCAGTGGACCGCAGCTCGGACACGGTGGCGAAGCGGCAGCTCATCGACGACGTGACCGAAGACGAGCGCTTCGACACGGCTCTGACGCCCAGCGGCACCGGCACCCTCATCGCCCGTCTGAAAGGCTGACGAACCTCATTCCCCGCGGGACCCGCCCCGGGCCGCCACGATGTCCCTGACGGCGACGTCCACGGCCTTGTCCGGGTCGTCGGTCGTCATGACGAGATGCGGGTCGAGGGCGGAGATCATGCCTCTCTCCCGCACCGTGCCATCCAGCCAGTCGAGCAGACCCCGCCAGTACTCGGTCCCGAAGAGGACCACGGGAATCGACGTGACCTTGTGCGTCTGCACGAGGGTGAGCAGCTCGAACATCTCGTCCAGGGTGCCGAACCCGCCCGGGCAGACGATGACGCCCGAGGAGTACTTGACGAACATGGTCTTGCGCACGAAGAAATAGCGGAAGGACATGCCAAGGTTGACCCAGGCGTTGAGACCCTGCTCGTGGGGCAGCTCGATGCCGAGGCCTACGGACCGGCCGTTCTCCTCGGCGGCCCCGCGGTTCGCCGCCTCCATGACCCCCGGTCCTCCGCCGGTGATGACGGCGACGCCGTTGCGGGCGATGCGCCGGCCCATCCGCATGGCCGCCGCGTATTCGGGGTCCGAGGGACGGATGCGGGCCGATCCGAACACGCTCACCGCCGGACCGAGCTCCGCGAGCGCGCCGAAGCCGTCGACGAACTCCGACTGGATGCGCAGCACGCGCCAGGGATCCATATGCAGCCAGTCGGCGGGCTGACCAGGACGCAGAAGATTCCCCGTCGTGGTGTCCGTGGGGATCATCGGCCCCCGCATGATGACCGGGCCGCGGCGATAGGTGCCGGAATCCGCCGGCCGTTCCGCGGCGCCGCTCAGCGCGGCCTCATCGTCCGCGCGTTCCGTCCCCCTGCCCCGCGCCGATCCATCCGACGCCTCATCGTTCGGCTCCATCGAGCATCATCCTTCCATCCTGTGGTCTTCGAT
>CALEGL010000255.1 GCA_937876495.1 uncultured Bifidobacterium sp. | reverse complement strand
GGGAGGGAAACGATGACAGATGCGAAGGTAGGGGAGCTCACGACGGGAGGCGCCGGAGTCGGATGGGCGGCATCGGGGCGTTCGGTTCCGCCCACGCCCATAGCCCGACGGGTGGCGGGGATTCCCGCGAACCCCTTCGCCGCGGCGGACGCCCGGGTCGCCGCAGCCCAGGCCGCCGGAAGGGACGTCATCGACCTGAGCAAGGGCAATCCGGACGGGGCGCCGCCCGACTTCATGGTCCGCGCGGCGCAGAAGGCCGCCGCCGACCCGGCTAACTTCCGCTATCCGCCCTTCCATGGCAAGCCGGCGTTCCTCAGGGCGGCCGCCGGATGGTACCGCCGGGAGCATGGCGTCGACATCGACCCCGCGACCCAGCTTCTCGCCGTGGCCGGCGCCTCCGTCGGCATCAGCGTCGTCATCCAGGCGCTCGTCGACCCGGGCGACCTCGTGGTGCTCGTCGGCCCCTACTATCCGCAGTACGAGGGGTCCACCGCCGTTGCCGGAGGCCGCGTGCACGTCGTTCCCGCGCTCGCCGAACGCGGGTTCCTGCCGGATCTTGACGCCGTACCCGCCGAGGTGTGGGACGAGGCGAAGCTGCTCATCCTCAACTATCCGAACAATCCCACGGGGGCCGTGGCCACGCCCGAGCTGTACGCGGACGCCGTGCGGCTCGCCCATGAACATCGCTTCGTCGTCGTCAGCGACTTCGCCTATGCCGGAATCGGCTTCGACGCCACCCCGCCCATCAGCCTGCTCGAGACGCCGGGAGCCCTGGACGTCTCCGTCGAGCTGTGCTCGCTATCCAAGATGTACATGGTCGCCGGCTGGCGTGGAGGCTTCGTGGCCGGCAACGCCGAGGTCGTGGCCGCCGCCACCGCCGTGCATGAGCAGACGAGTCTGCTGGTCACCTCCATCGTCCAGGACGCCGGAGCCGCCGGACTCGACAGCGACCAGTCCACCGTCCGCGAGCTGGCCGCACGATACCGGTCGCGCTACGAGGCGCTGAGGGACGGCCTGGCGAACGCCGGCCTGCATCTGGCGCCCTCGCACGGAGGCCTGTTCGCCTGGCTTCCCGTGCCGGGCGGCTGGACGGATGCGGACTTCTCCGCCTGGCTGCTCGAGCATGCGGGCGTCGCCGTCATCGCCGGGTCGGACTTCGGTCCCACCGGCGCCGGATACGTCCGTCTCAGCCTGCTGGTGCCGCGCGAGGTGCTGGCGTCGGCCGCGTCGCGCATCACGGTGGCTCGGGGGACGGCCTGGTAGCGGTCCGTTCCGGGCTGTCGGCTCGTCTGCCTGACGCGATCCTGCCATCAGGGTCCGCTGGCCGGAGCGCTCGTCGGGTGATTGGAATCCGTCCGCCGGATTCGTTCGCCGGGAATCGATTCGTTCACTGAAGATTCATCACCGAGGGTCCTCGTCGGGAGGGCCGAAAGGGAGGAGAGGACATATGGCGCTGACATACGCCGTCATCGGAGCTGGTGGCATGGGAACCCAGTTCGGCGTTCTGCTTCAGGAGGAGGCGGGGCGCAAGGTCGACTTCATCGACACCTGGAAGCCGAACGTCGAGAAGATTCGCGAACAGGGCGGCACCTACGTCGCCCAGGATGACCAGAACCGTCACCTGGTGCCCATCGACGTCTACTATCCCGAGGAGTACCACGGGGATCCCGACGTGTGGATCGTC
>CALEGL010000254.1 GCA_937876495.1 uncultured Bifidobacterium sp. | reverse complement strand
GTGCCGAGGCGAGTGCGGGCATCCCCGGATGCGTCCCTCCCCCATTCCGTCGGTCCCCGTCCGTGCGCGGGACGTGATGCGCCCGCACATCCCCAGTCCGGGGTGTCAGAGGACCAGCTCGCCCTCAAGCCATCGGGCGACGCCGTCCTCGTTGTTCGATGGGCAGACCATGTCGGCCGCGCGGATGACGTCGGGAACCGCGTTCGCCACGGCGACGCCCAGACCGGACCTGCGCAGCATGGCGACGTCGATGAGGTCGTCGCCGAAGGCCACAGTAGCCGATTCGGGCACGGCAAGGCGTGAGCACACGGTGCGCAGGGAATCGGCTTTGTTGGCGCGCGGGTGCATGAGCATCCACATCACGCCCTCCGAGATTCCCACCGCAAAGTCGGAGGGGATGAGACGCCGCAGCGCGTCCTTCTGCCCTTCCTGCGGGAAGATGATGATCTTGTCGGCCGTTCCGTCGGGCACGTCGGTGAAGTCGGTATAGCGGAAGGCCTGGGTCTTCCAGTAGATGGAGACGTCGAAGTTCGTGTAGCGCACGTCGTTCATCACCAGGCCGATGCGCAGGTGCGGAATCTCGGACAGTAGCATCCGGCAGACCTCGCAACCGCGTCGCGAGGGGAATCCGACGGACAGCACATGGCCGTCATCCGGAAGACTGCCCGAGGTGAGCAGATCGAAGTCGGAGGCCGCCGGATCGAGGTCGATCAGGGCCCCGTTGAGATACACGCAGACGTCCGGATGGAGAAGGTCGACGAGCGGAAGGCCTGTGCTCACCGGACGAGCCGTGGAGACTCCGAAAAGCACCCCGTCATCCCGAAGACGCCGCACGGCATCAAGGGTGCGCGGCGTGAGGAACCTCTGCTCGAAGGTGGGGGCGTCATGAAGCAGCGTCCCGTCGAGATCGGCCATGACAAGGCGCGGGGCGTCTCCGGAGGAACGACAAAACCGGCCACGGACGTCGGATTCGACGCCGTGGCCGGAGGAGGAAGACGAAAGCGGTTCGCGCACCCCGGGGAGCCGCCTCAGACGAGATTGAATTTGGTGATGAGACCCAGCCCGATGATGATGGCCACCCAGATCAGGGCGATGATCACGGTCCAGCGGTTGAGGTTCTTCTCCGCGACTCCCGAGGTCCCGGCGTTCTGGGTCAGCCCTCCGCCGAACATGTCGGACAGCCCGCCGCCCTTGCCCTTGTGCATGAGAATCAGCAGAGTGAGAAGCACGCTCGTAAGGACGAGCACTATCTGCAGGACTAGCTTGACGACGGCCATTGCTGACACGGATAACCTCCCACTCGACGGATACGCCACTACCTTACTCCACAGGGGTGCCAGCTGCGAATCGCAGCCGTCAGCTCACTCCTCCCCCTAGCGTCCTGTGCGGCCGCTCCCCTTCCGGGTGGATTTCTCGACGATGCGGGCGATGGCGGCGAACTCGTCCGCGTCCAGCGACGCTCCGCCGACGAGGAAGCCGTCGACGTCCGGCTCGTCGATGAGTTCCCTCGCGTTGCGGGATGTCACCGACCCTCCGTAGAGGATCCTCACCGAGGCGGCGACGTGGTCGTCGAAGGTGCCGCGCAGATGCTCGCGTATCGCGCGTGCGGCCTCCTGTGCGGAGTCCGGGGTGGCCACGAGTCCGCTGCCGATGGCCCAGACGGGTTCATAGGCCACGAGGATGTTCGCCGCCTGTTCGTCGGAGAGGTCGCGGGTCACGTCGCTCACCTGTCCGACGGCGAAATCCAGCGCGATCCCCTCGCGCCTCTCCTCGAAGCTCTCCCCTACGCACAGGATCGGATGCATCCCGGCGGCGAGTACGCCTCTGACCTGGTCGACGATGTTCGCGTCATCCTCCGGATGGTAGCGACGGCGCTCCGAATGTCCGACGATGACGTAGCTGCAGCCCAGACTCGACAGCATATCCGCCGACACGTCTCCTGTGAAGGCGCCCTGGGTGGTGACGGAGACGGCCTGGGCGCCGTAGCTGAGGTCCAGACGGTCCGCCTCGACGAGCACCTGGACGCTGCGGATGGCGGTGAAGGGCGGCATGAGCGCCACCTCGCAGCGCCGCGCGTCGAAGCGGGCGTCGCGCAGCAGCCAGGCCAGCTTCTGCACGAAGTAGGTGGCCTCGAGATGGTCGAAGTTCATCTTCCAGTTGCCGGCCACCAGTGGTTTGCGGGTCATTCGTGCCTCCTGCCCTTCCAGGGGCCATGTCGTCGGGTCTTGGCGTCTCCATGGATCCGCGGCGGATGTCCGTGCGCATGTCCCTGCCATGAGGACATCCACCGCCGACAGAGCCGAACATATTCGGATACGCGCGCCCCGGCCGCGCGTACGCATCGCCTCCACGCATCGGAACGGGATGCCGGGTTCGGACGTGGACCCGGCACGCGAACCGATCACGCGGACGCGGACCCGGCGATCTCCCAAACGCACGGGCACGTCAGGCGGAATCCTTCCCCCTGACGTGCCCGTGCCGTCGTGGCCGATGCTACTCGAGGACCTTGAGTCCCGGAAGCTCCTTGCCCTCGAGGAACTCCAGCGAGGCTCCGCCGCCGGTGGAGATGTGCGAGAAGCCGCTTTCGGGGAATCCAAGGTTGCGCACGGCGGAGGCTGAATCGCCGCCGCCCACGATGGTGAAGGCGCCCGCGGCAGTCGCGTCGACGAGCGCCTGCGCGACGGCGCGGGTTCCTTCGGCGAACTGCGGGACCTCGAACACGCCCATGGGTCCGTTCCACACCACGGTCTTCGAATCGATGATCTTGTCGTGGAACAGCTTGGCGGAGGCGGGCCCGATGTCCAGACCCATGCGGTCGGCGGGGATGGCGTCCGCCGGGACAATCTGGGGGTCGATTGGGGTGTCGCCGGCGGGGAATCCGGCGTTCACGACGATGTCCGTCGGCAGCACGAGCTCGACGCCGCGCTGCTTGGCGGTGGCGATGTAGCCCTTGACCTTGTCGAGCTGGTCCTCCTCGAGCAGCGAGGTTCCGACGTCGTGGCCCTCGGCCTTGAGGAAGGTGAACACCATGCCGCCGCCGATGACGAGGCGGTTCGCCTTGTCCAGCAGATTCTCGCTGACGCCGAGCTTGTCGGACACCTTCGACCCTCCGAGCACCACCGTGAGAGGACGGTCGGGGTTCACCGTCCCGCGCGACAGGGCCTTGACCTCCTTCCAGACGAGCAGACCCGCCGCCGACGGCAGACCCGCGGCGACGTCGTCGTTGGCGCCCTGTGCGCGGCGCACCACGCCGAAGCCCACGCGCACGAACCACTGCCCCCGCCCACCGCGCCCCTTCCCGCATGCG
>CALEGL010000253.1 GCA_937876495.1 uncultured Bifidobacterium sp. | reverse complement strand
CGCACCAACCTCACCATGGCCATGACCACCAAGTCCATGCCGTACAAGCGCGGATTCGGCGCCTTCGCCCCCGACATCTACGCCGTGCCATACTCCTATCCGCTGCGCGACGGCTTCGGAGCGGACGGCGTGGCCGCCGCCAAGGCCAGCATCGCCAAGATCGAGCTGCTCGTCGGCCATGAGAACGTGGCCGCCATCGTCGCCGAGCCCGTGCAGGGCGAAGGCGGATTCGTCGTCCCCGCCAAGGGCTTCCTCAAGACGTTGAACGACTGGGCCCACGCCAACGGCGTGCTGTACGTCTCCGACGAGATCCAGGCCGGCTTCTGCCGCAGCGGCAAGTGGTTCGCCTCCGAGTACTTCGGGCTCGAACCCGACCTCATCACCACGGCCAAGGCCCTCGGCGGCGGCATGCCGATCTCCGCGGTCACCGGCCGCGCCGAGATCATGGACAGCGTCCAGCCCGGCGGCATCGGCGGCACCTACGGCGGCAACCCCGTCAGCTGCGCCTCCGCCCTCGCGGCCGTCGGCCTCATGGAAAGCGAGGACCTGCCGGCCCGCGCCGCCCATATCGGCGACGTCGTCGACTCGGTGCTCGGACCGCTCGTGGAGTCCGTTCCCACCGTCGCCGAAGTGCGCGGCCTGGGCGCCATGAAGGCCGTCGAGTTCGTCAAGGCCGGCGGAATGGAGCCCAACAAGGAGCTCGTCGACAGGATCGTCAAGGCCTGCCAGCAGGCCGGGCTGATCATCCTCACCTGCGGCATCAACGGCAACGTCATCCGTCTGCTGCCACCGCTCGTCATCTCCGACGAGGAGCTCACCGAGGCGCTTGACGTGCTCAAGGCGATCATCGTCGAGGAAAGCGCGAAGTAGGTCCCGATGAAGCTTTTCTCCCTGGGTCCGCGCGAGATCCACAGCTTCGAGCGCCTGGCGGACTTCGCGGCCGAGTTCCGGCCGTCCGCCAAGGACCTCGTCATCAGCATCCACCCGATCTACGACCGCTACGTCGCGAAGCACGCCGCCGATTCGCCGCATCTGCTGCTCGACGACTACGGCAGCCAGGAGCCGACCGACGAGATGATCGACGCCGTGCTCGATGACGCCCGCAGGACGCCGTTCGAGCGGATCATCGCCATCGGCGGCGGAGCCGTCATGGACGTGGCCAAGGTGGTCGCCGTCGCCGGGGACTCCTCCATCGACGACCTCATCGACCACATCGCCGACCATCACCGCACGGTGGGACTGGTTCTCATCCCCACCACCTGCGGGACGGGAAGCGAGACCACGGAGATCGCGGCCATCAACCGCACCCGGCTCGGCAGCAAGGCCGGGATCTCCAGCCCCGAGATGTTCGCCGACCATGCGGTGCTCATCCCCGAGCTTCTCGAGGGTCTGCCCGACCATGTGTTCGCCACGAGCTCGATGGACGCCCTCGTGCATTCCGTGGAGTCCGTGCTCTCGCCGAACGCCACGCCCTACACGCGGATGTTCGGCTATGCGGCCATGCGGATGATCGTCACCGGCTACCGCGAGATCACCTTCGCCGGCCCGGAGGGCAGCAAGGAGCGCCGCGCCAAGCGCAACGAACTGCTCAGGGACTTCCTCATCGCCAGCAACTACGCGGGCATCAGCTTCGACATCGGCGGATGCGCCGCGGTGCACGCCCTCAGCTACCAGCTGGGCGGCAAGTACCATGTGCCGCACGGCGAATCCAACTATGCGATGTTCACCGGCGTGCTGCGCAACTACATGGAGATCAAATCCGACGGCGAGATCGCGGTGCTCAACTCGTATCTCGCCGGGATCCTCGGCTGCGACGTCGCCGACGTCTACGACCGGCTGGAGGCGCTCATCAACCGTCTCCTGCCCAAGAAGGCGCTGCACGAATACGGCGTCACCCGCCAGGACCTGCCGATCTTCGCCCACCGGGTGATCACCACCCAGCAGCGGCTCATGAGGAACTGCTTCGTGCCCCTCGACGAGGCGCGCGTGCTCAAGATCTTCAGCGAGCTGTACTGAGG
>CALEGL010000252.1 GCA_937876495.1 uncultured Bifidobacterium sp. | reverse complement strand
AACGGCGATCCCCGACCACCATGGCCCCCGCGGAGGAGGACGCTTCCGTGGCGGTCACGTCATGCGTCCGCGCCTCGACGGCTATGGTCCCGGTCATATCGGCGTTCATGTCAGTCATTCCTTTCCCATGACGGTTCCGTGGCGCAGTCCGCGCCTCGGCTCGCTTCTCAGCGGACGAATCGTTCGTCGGTCGGATTCCGGTCATCGCCATCCCCTCCGTTCAGCCCGCCATCGGCACGAAGATGCTCGTGAGCAGCGTGAGAGCCAGGACGACGACGGACAGCAGGCATTCGAGCACCGACCAGGTGCGGAAGGTCTCCCCCACCGATAGGCCGAAGTACTCCTTGATCAGCCAGAACCCGGCGTCGTTGACATGTGAGAGGAAGATCGACCCGGCGCCGATGGCGAGCACCATCAGCGCCACGGCGGCCGAGGAGGCGTTCAGCGACTGCATCACCGGTCCGAGGATGCCGGCCGTGGTGATGATGGCCACCGTGGCCGATCCGGTCGCGATGCGCACGAAGGCCGCGATGAGCCAGGCGAGCAGCAGAACCGAGATGCTCGAGCTGCGCACGAAGTCGCCGATGATGTCGCCCACCCCCGTGTCGACGAGCACACCCTTGTATCCGCCGCCGGCTCCGACGATGAGCAGGATGCCGGCGATGGGCGGAAGCGCCTTCTTCAGGGAGTCGTTCGCGGAGGACATCTTTCGTCCGGCCGCCTTCGACAGGGAGAGCATGGCGACGAGGACGGCGACGAGCAGGGCGATCGCGGGCTTGCCGAGGAAGGACAGGATCTGCGCTCCCGCGGCGGACGAGGAGGCCCAGGTCGGCGCGACGATCTCGACGATGGCGTTGCCGAGCATGAGAATCGCGGGCAGCAGGATGCACAGCACGGAGAGCCCGAACGGAGGCAGGCGGCGCTCGCCGTTCCTCTGGTCCTCGTCGCCTCCCATGAGCTCGTCGGTGGCGTGGCGCGGCACCCAGCGCGAGGCGATCGCGGAGAAGGCAGGCCCCACGATGGCCACGGTGGCCGCGGCGATGGGGATGCCGAACATCATCGTCACGCCGACGTTGCCGTTGCTGAAGCAGCTCAGCGCAGCCAGCGGCCCAGGCTGGGGAGGCACGCAGGCATGCATCACCGACAGACCGGCGAGGGCGGGGATGGCCACGCGCATCAGCGGCAGATGCGAGCGCCGTGAGATGAGGATGATCACCGGGACCATGACGACGAGGCCCACCTCGAAGAACATGGGAAGCCCGATGAGGGCGCCGATGAGGGCCATCGTCCAGGGGATGCTCGCCGGCGTCGCGCGGGAGAGCAGCGTATCGACGATGCTGTCGGCCGCCCCCGTGTCCATGAGGACGCGGCCGAGCATGGAGCCCAGGCCGATGAGGATGCCCACGCTGGCCATGGTCGAGCCGAAGGAGTCCGAGAAGCTCGTCACGGTGGCCACGGGCCCGTATCCGGAGCCGATCCCCACGACCAGGGAGGAGACCAGCAGGGAGACGAAGGGGTGCAGCTTGGCCACGGTGACCAGCAGGACCAGCGTCACGATGCTGGCCGCGATGGCCAGCCCCAGCCGGGTCGAGTCGAGATGCACCGTGCTCGAGGCCGCCAATGTCATCAATGTCGTCTGCGTTGTCGTCATTGTCCACTCTTCATTGAATGTCCGTCACATCTTTTTCTGCTATTCGCATGTCGTTTCAAGCGGCAGCATCATTGTTGCATGACGTTTGCAATATACCTGCTTATTTTGTATGTTGCAATACGAGAATATCCGGCGTGTCGGATACGCATGGCATAACCAGCCCCAATGCCATACTAGAAGCTATGCCACAAGCAAGCCACGACGACGAGGACAAGACGGTCACATCCCTGCATGACAGGCTGCTGGACTACTGGGGGATGTCCGTCGTGACGGGCGGAACCCCGGCCGGCCAGCGACTTCCACAGCCGACCGTCCATCCGGCGCCATCGCGGACGGTGACCCGCGAGGTCACACGGGTCCTGGAGACCATGGGCCTCGTCACGGTCCGGCGCAAAGCCGGTGCGACCGCCAACACCAGGGACCGCTGGAACCCCTATGACCCCCGCGTCATCGAATGGCGCCTTCGCAGCGGACAACGCGCGGACACCCTCCGCGAACTCACGGAGCTGCGCACGGCAGTCGAACCCCAGGCGGCCCGTCTGGCGGCGACGCGGGCCACGCCGGACCAGTGGGCGACGCTCACGCAGGCCGCCATCGACATGGTCGCCCATTCCGCGGATGCGGCCGGCAGAGAATATCTCGACGCCGACATCCGGTTCCACAGCACCCTGATGCGAGCCTCCGGCAACTGCATGTTCGCCGCCCTCGGCAACGTGGTGGCCTCCATGCTCATCGGCCGCACCGAGCACAACCTCATGCCCGGGAACGCCGACTCCACTGCCCTGCGCCTGCATGGCGACGTCGCCGCCTTTGTGCGCAAAGGCGACGGGGCGAACGCGGAGAAGGCCATGAGGGACATCATCCGCGAGGCCGGAAGTTCGATCAGGAACACGCTTTCCTAGACGTCCTCCCGGCCCGCATCCCGATCCGCGGCCGCTAATCCGTCAGAGGTCGAGGAAGGAATCGAGCCCCACGGTGAGCCCGGGGAAATCCTCCGACGCCAGACGCCGCACGGCCAGCAGCACGCCGGGCATGAACGACGACCTGTCGAAGCTGTCCGCGCGCAGAACAAGCTGCTCCCCCGGATTGCCGAGAAGCACCTCCTCATGGGCGTTGAGCCCGCTGAGCCTCACCGCGTGGACATGCACGCCGTCCACGACCTGCCCTCGCGAGCCGCCATCCGTCTGCGTGCCGTCGGGCATGGGGCCGAGACCCGCGGACCTGCGCGCCTGGGCCACGGCGTGCGCCGTATGCAGGGCGGTGCCCGACGGCGCATCGACCTTGTCGGGATGATGCAGCTCGATGATCTCCACCGATTCGAAATAGCGTGCGGCCTGCGCGGCGAAACGGTCCGCCAGAACCGCCGACAGCGCGAAGTTGGGGGCGATGAACACCGACTGCCCCTTCCTGGGGGCATGTGCGAGGGCGTCACGGACCCGGCCGAGCCCATCCTCGGTCCACCCGGTGGTCCCGACGACGACGTCCACCCCAGCCGCAACGAGGGCCAGAACGTTATGCAACGAAGCGGACGGCACGGTGAACTCCACGGCGACATCCGTGTCGGCGGGTGTGATCAGCCCCAGATCGTCGCCGGAGTCCACGGTTTTCGCCAGACGCATGTCCTCGGCCGCCGTCACGGCACCGACGACCGTCGACCCCATCCGTCCCCTGGCACCGACAACGGAAACCCTGATCATACGCGTCCTCCTTGCTCAGCATCCGGTGTCACCGACACGGCCGGCCCGCGCCTCTCCACCGGAACGTCTTCCGACGGGGGTTGATCCCCTTCAGACGATAGGGCGCACCGATGACCCATGCCGCGGTCGGGCGACGGAGCGACGTCGGATGGCATGGCCGCGGCCCATATGACCATCCAGCGGCGAACCCTCATACAGGAACACCCTGCGAGGGACATCACCTTCGGCGGCGGAACGCAACGAATGTCCCTCGAGCTCGTCAGGAACCGGACGATCGAAGATTCGCTTCAGCCCTTTGTGGTCATAGAAGCCGACATCGCATCCCGAATCGGTGTGGAGGAAGTACCGAGGCACACCATGGCGCGCCATGTAATCCATGGCCGAACGCCACAGGGCGCCTCCCACGCCACGTCCGCGGACATGTGAGGAGACGAGGAACAACTCGATCTCCGCAAAAGCCGCTGCGCGGATGCCAGATTCACGTTCCGCCGCGTCGTCGAGGGCATGCCATGCTTCGGCGGCATCCAATGCGCGAAGGCCCTCATCGCCCAGCGCTCGGATGTCGCGATTCACCTCGTCAAGCATGCGCGACGCCCACGGAAAGGCCGCCGGCTCGCCTTCGACGCTCACGACCATGACTCCCAGCACCCCGTCCTCAAAATCAGCGACATCGGCGTGGGTCGCGCTGACAAGATAATGCAGCAGATGATGCCGGGAGACGAGAAGCGACAATCCTTTCTCGGAATGCTCCCGTGACCCCCACATGCCGTCGTAGATGACGGTGACCTGGTCCATATCGGTCCGCGAGAAGGGCCTGATGGCAGGGGAGAGGAAACGGGACATGGATAACGTGGCCTTTCGGTTCGGAGTTGTGGAGGGTCGTAAACGCATGCACGGACGACGACCATCTCAACCCTACCGGACGTCAACGACCGCAAAGGGCCGGAAGACGCTCCGCGACCGAAGGACATCAGTCATCGGACCACAGACCGCTCATAGCACGCCCCACGTAGATCAACAAAACATCCGGAACGGAGCGACGGAAGCATCCGCGAAATATGGTGAGCGCACGCCGCGAAGGACGACACGACTCAGGGGGTGCATTGAATTGACGGGCGAATCAATCACACGAATCCGATGTGACAGGCCCATACCCCTTATACCGAGGTACAGGCACATAAGGACGCTGGGCGAAGGGACCACAGCCGATGTGCACCATTTCAGGCAGAACTCGACGGGCATGGACGTGGCAGTCAAGGTCATCCGGAAACCGCTCGACGAAGGCACGCGCGAACGCTTCGACGCCGAGACGCATCTTATGGCCCGCGTGTCCGACCATCCCTTCATTCTGACGATGGTTGACGCCGGAACGACCACGGACGACCGGGGATACATCATCCTCGAATACGCCCCCGAAGGATCCTGTAAGCAGGCCATCCATCGGCATCCTCTGGGCGTCGAGCAGGCCCTCGACTTCGGAATCAGTATTGCCGGAGCCTTGGAAACCGCCCATCGCGCCGGAATCATCCACAGGGACATCAAACCCGCCAACATCCTCGTCACCAGGATTGGTCTCCCTGCCCTCTCGGACTTCGGAATCTCGACCACCATCCGCGACTCGCGCCAGCAGACCGGGTTCTCTCTGCCCTGGGCTCCGCCCGAGGTCATCGAGAGGAGGGAGAACACGGAAAGGTCGGACATCTACTCGCTTGCCGCCACGGTCTTCGCCGCCATCGCCGCAGAATCCCCCTACGAATACGCCTATCATCCTCGCAATTCCGCGGAGCTCGAGACCCTCATCCTGTCGCGGGATGCGCCGTCTCTCACAGGGCCGACCATACCGGCCGGCGTCTCTCGGACGCTCGCCATCGCCATGGCCCGATCCCCCCAGGACCGGTATCCGACGGCTCTGGCGTTCGCCAGGGCGTTGCAGACCGTGCAGATGTCCTGCTTCGGCCACATGTCTCCCCTTATCGTCAAGGACGAGCCCCGATACCCGCAGAACAGGGAACACGGCCATGCATCCCCGCCCGTTCGAATGGTCCACGACCAGAAGACCGAGCATCGCGGCCACACGGCGGCATCCGTCGTCGCGGCGACGACCGCGATCGCCGTGGCGCTTTGTCTGACGGTCGCGCTCATGATCTGGCCGCCCCGCGATTCGGCAGGCGGAATGAGAACCACCGTCGTCGACGATGGGACGCCGGGCACATCCGTTCCTCGAACGATGGAAGGCACGGAGTCACAACCGCAGACCGTCCCCTCCCCGACCAACCTCGTCGGACGGTATTCAGGGGACACGGTGACGTTCACCTGGACCAATCCCGCCCCAAGCCGCGGCGACACATATGCGTGGGCAAAGGTCGGCACGAATCACCCCCCGGAATCGATCGGCACCGCAATCGTGGACACGACGTCCGTGAGCATAACCGAGGTCAACGAGGACCAGCTCTGCATCCGAGTGAGCATCGTGCGATCCGACCGACGGATGTCGCAGCATCCGACCACGTCCTGTGCGGTACGACGCTGATTCCCTGCTTCAGCGACGTATACGTGACCTCGGCAATACGCGGAACACGCAAGGCATCCCGCATGGGAGACCGGACCACTGACCAAGGACAGACGGACCGATCATGAGAATCACACGGGCAACACACCGAGAACGCCATGATGGCCGCCCCCCGTCGATGCGGTCATCCTCCAGCCCGTCCGTCCGTCGGAACCGTTGGCTGACCCCTGCCATCGCGCTTCTTCTGCTCGCCTGGATCGTCACCGGAGCGGTTCTCGTCACCACCGTGGCCCGAAGCCAAGTGCATCTCGACGACGGCACCGTCTGGGTGACGTCGCTGAGCGAGCGCAAAGCGGCTCGTTTCCATGTCCGCAATGCGGAGGCCAATGGCGGCGTGTTCTCGACGTCCGCCCGCTTCGACGTCGCACAGTACGACAGCGACACGCTGCTCACCGAAGGCAGCACCGTCACCGGCATCCGCGCATCCACGCTGTCGACCGCGGGGAAGACCACGACGACGGCATCCACCGACATCGAAGTCGGCGGCGGGATGGTGGCCTTCCTGTCTACGACGACCGGCGACGTCTGGACCGGAGACGCCTCAAAACCCGAGACCGTCACCCCGCAGAACTCCGACCCGCACATGAGACTGGGACCAGGCGGCAGGATCGTCGTCTCCCACGACGGCACCGTCTACGGGTATCGCCCCTCCGATGGCATGGTCCTCGCACTCGACGGACCGGATGACACCTCGCCCGGACAGGTCGGATCCCTGACCAACGGATCGCGGCGTACCGTCGATGACTTCACCGTCATCGACGGTACGCCGGTCATCGCCTACGGGGGCATGATCCGATGGAGCGACGGAAGCGCCGCCACGGGGACCACGGGGACGCTGACGCTGCAGGCCACGCCGGCGGACGGCGCACAGCAGGGCTGGGTGGCGGCCGTGGACAAGACCGACCTGTACTCCGTGAAGCTCTCCAAGGGGTCGGCCACCCCCTCCGTCCTGTCCGCGGGATCCTCGGCCACCCCCGCCCGGCCGGCGTCCACCGGGGGATGCGTGTACGCGGCATGGTCGAGGACGACCTCCAACTACGTCAGCGTCTGCTCTCCGACGACGCACGCGTCGTTCTCCTCGCTGCAGTCCGTCTCCGCCACCTCGAATCTCGTGTTCCGGACCAACCACCGCCTCGTCGTGCTCAACGACGTGACGAACGGCAACGTCTGGAATCCCAAGGATTCCACGAAGGTCATCACAATCCAGTGGAACACCCTGCAGACCAGGCAGACGCAGCGGAAGACGACCAGCGACGACTCCGCCAACAACCAGCGGAACTTCACGAGGAAATGCTCCTCGCAGTCCGGACAGATCAAGGCCGAGGACGACTCCTTCGGATCACGCGTGGGCAACCGCCAGATCCTGGACGTGCTCCGCAACGACCAGCAGACCGACTGCTCGGTGCTCGAGATCACGAAGGTGAGCGCCCCGTCGGGGAACACGGTGGGCGTCTCCCCGATCCACGACGGCCGGTATCTCCAGCTCGACGCGACCGGGGCCCATGCCGGCAAGGCGACGTTCACCTATGACATCAGCGACGGACGCGGTCAGACATCCTCCGCCACCGTCACGCTGACGATCGAGGGATCGGACGGAAACCACGCTCCGAAGCAGACCGACACGGCACCGGAATACGACGTGGAGCAGGGGGCGTCCTTCACGGTGAACGCACTGGGGAGCTTCGGGGACGCGGATGGCGACCCCCTGACCCTCGTCTCCGCCACGCCTGAGAACTCCGACCAGGTCACCGTCTCCACCAGAGCCGACGGGCAGCTCGTCTTCAACGCCGGTTCCGCCACCTCGGGCCGCATCGCCGTTCAGCTGACGGTCTCCGACGGCCGCGCGACGGGAACCGGGATGGCGTATTTCACCATCCACGCCGCGAACTCGCTTGCCGCGGCCATCGACCCCGTGGTCAAGGAGACGATCCCCTCGACGGATACGTCCATCGATCTGAGTGACCACGTGCATGGGACGTCGGCCCAGATCGCCCGTCTCACGGCCGTGGATTCCGTCAAGGGCGCCACGATCACCATGAACGCCTCCACGATGACGCTCACCTTCTCCGCCACGGCAACGGGAACCTACTACGTGCCCTATACCGTCACCCAGGGGTCCATCGCGGCCACGGGCCTTGTCAGGGTCGAGGTCAAGGCCGCCACGGGACAGTCCGCCAAACCCGTTGCTGCCAATGACGTCGCCCTGCTCGGCGCCGATGACACCGCCATCGTGGAGCCCCTCTCCAACGACGTCGACCCCATGGGCGGCGTGCTGTCGGTCACATCGGTGCATGCGGACTCCTCGCTGGGCATCAAGACCGGGCTCGTCGGCCACAAGCGCGTGTATCTGACCGCGAACCGGGTCCCGACCAGGCCGGTCGAGATCACGTATACGGTGACCAACGCGGTCGGGACCTCGCAGGGCACGATAGTCCTGCAGCCGCCGGCGCTGACGGCCGGCCAGTCCGCCCCCAAGGCCCTGGACGCGACGGCTCAGGTGCGCACGGGCGGCGTCGTCTCGGTGGATGCGATCGACCATGTCTCCTATGCCGACGGCACCACCGTCACCCTCCAGAACACCCTGCAGTACGACAATGCGACATTCTCCGGACTCGTGTTCGTATCCGGCGACAACGTCCGCTATCAGGCGTCCGACAAGCCGGGGAGCTACCGCGTCACGTACACGGTGAAGGACAACCTGGGCAACTCCGCCTCCGCCTCCATCACCTTCTCCGTCCATAGAAGCGACTCCGCGAACAAGGCCGCACCCACCCCCAGGAACGTCGAGGCGCAGGTCGCCGCCGGCCAGAAGGTGAAGATCCCCCTAACGCTGACGGGAATCGACGTGGACGGGGACGACGACATGCTCCTCGGTCTGGGGAACACCGCCCCCTCCCTCGGTCGCATCACCGAAGTCGGCGCCGACTATCTCATCTATGAGGCGTATACGGACTCCTCCGGCACGGACACCTTCTCGTACGCCGTCGAGGACTGGACAGGCCAGCGCGCCCAGGCGCAGATCAGGGTCGGGGTGTTCCGCAACGATTCGGATTCCGGCGTCTATGCACGGAACGACGAAATCGCCCTGCGACCGTACACGGCGGCGACCGTGCCCGTGACGCAGAACGACATCTCGGGGGACGACTCGGACCTCACGCTTGACGCGACGCTGGAGTCCCGCGGAATCACCGGCGCGACGGTGAAGGACGACATGATCGCCTTCACCACGCCGAAAAGGGCCGGAACCGCCTCCATCACCTACACGGTGAGGAACAAGGCGGGGCTGTCGGACACGGCGGTGCTCACCGTGACCACCGATCCGAAGGCCGCCATAGAACCTCCCACGGCCTACGACTACCGAGTCCCGGCATCCGCCACCATCGACAAGAAGTCGGTGGACGTGGATGTCTCCGACTGGATCGCCAATCCCTCGGGGACCGCGGACGAACTCGAGATGGGAGTGGACTCGTCCGCATCCGCCCACGCGCGCGTCAGGGGGGGAAAGCACTCCACGGTCATCACCGTCGACCTCACCGACGAGTCCCGTGCCGTGCCCTACACGGTGACGAACACGACGTACGGCATCACCTCCACCGCGTTCATCCAGGTGCCGGCATACGGAGTCTTCCCGCCGACGCTACGGCCCAAGGCGCCCGCCCTGAAGGTGAACGGCGGCGAGACGATCACCCTCCCCATAGCCGACCACGTGCGTGTAGGAGCCGGAAAGACCGCATACGTCGAATCCGCGGACTCCGTCAGCGCGACCAAGTCGAACGGCGGGAAGCTCTACGTCGACGACCAGACGCTCCAGTTCACGGCGCCGAAGAACTACTCGGGGCCTGCGTCCATCACCTTCACGGCCGTGGACGCCAAGCCTGGCGGCACCTCCCAGAAGATCGTCAACTCCGCCGTGCTCACGCTGCCCATCACCGTCGTCGGCAGGACCCCATCGCCGCCGACCTTCTCCTCCACGACCATCGACGTCGTCGCAGGTGACGACGCGACGACCGTCGATCTCACGGCGCTGACGCATTCGCCCCAGGACGATGACACCGACTCAACCGGTTACACCTATGCCGGGGGAACGTCGTCATCGGGCGTCACCGCGACGGT
>CALEGL010000251.1 GCA_937876495.1 uncultured Bifidobacterium sp. | reverse complement strand
CGGCGAGCGTGTCCATGACGATGAGGTCCTGGTACTTCCCGCTTTCCGCATCCCAGAGCCCGTCGCGTGCGGTCCCGGAAGGCACGAAGCCCAGCGACTGGTACACGGACAGCGACCGCGTATTCTTCTCCGGCACGCCGACCCAGATGCGGTGGAGCCCAAGCCCGACGGGGGCCGAAGCGAAGCCGTAGGTCATGACACGAGGCATGGCATCGCGCGAATAGCCACGGCCACGGTAGTCGCGACCCAGCACGATCTGGATGCGGGCGGAACGCGACCAGCCGTCGATGTCGATGAGGAAGATCATGCCGATGACATCCGAACCGCCGCCAACGGCCTTCGAATCGTCCCGATCGGCATCGCGCCCGCCATCCGAATCGGTGAGGATGGACCAGGCGATGGTACGACGGGATTCCGGATCCCCGAAACGGGCTTGGTCCACTGGACTGCCCTGCGACCAGGCCACCGAGCGACGGACCCACTCATGCACGATCGCGCGCTCCGCCACGGGGCCCTTGCCGGTGATGCCCGAGGCGTTGAAGAAGGCGTCCAGATCGTCAAGCACGGGAAGATCATCCAGGGAGGCCGGCCGGAGCCTGAGCATCTCCCCTCGGATGTCCGGGACCTCGATCCGATGCGGAAGCCCTCGGAGGGCCTCAGCGTCCGCCGGGATACCGACTTCGACAGGCATGCTCAATCATTCCTCACTGACGACGACACCGCGTCGCATTCGTCGTATTCCCCTTCATGGTACTCGTCCCATCCGTGACCGACGTGGACGGGACGGACGGGACGTGCGCGACGACCCGCGGACGATCAGCCGCGAATCCGGGAGATGACGATCTTGCTCACGGCCTTGGCGTCGGCCTGGCCGTGGGTGGCGCGCATGACGGCGCCGATGATGGCTCCCATGGGCTTCATGTTCCCGGCCTTGAGCTTGGCGACGACGTCGGGGTTGGCGGCCATCGCGGCGTCCACCGCGGCGTCCAGGGCGCCGTCGTCGGACACCACCTTGTAGCCGTGCTTCGCGACGACCTGCTCGGGATCGCCCTCGCCGGCCAGCACGCCGGTGACGGTCTGCTTGGCGAGCTTGTCGTTGAGTTTGCCGTCGGCGATGAGCTTCTCCACGGCCGCCACGTCATCCGGCGTGATGGGCAGCTCCTCAAGCGTGACGCCACGGGCGTTGGCCTCGCGGGAGAGCTCGCCCAGCCACCATTTGCGGGCGCCGGCGGCCGTGGCTCCGGCCTTGACCGTCTGCTCGACGAGGTCGAGCGCGTCGGCGTTGATGACGTCGCGCATCTCCAGATCGCTCAGGCCCCACTCCTTCTGCAGGCGGGCACGGCGCTCGCGCGGCATCTCGGGCATCTCGGCCCGAAGACGGTCGATGTGCTCGCGGGTGACGTGCACCATGACGAGGTCGGGGTCGGGGAAGTAGCGGTAGTCGTCGGCGTCGGATTTCACGCGCCCGCCGGCGGTGGTCTGCGTCGACTCGTCCCAGTGACGGGTCTCCTGCAGCACCTCGCCGCCGTCCTCGAGGATGGCCGCCTGACGGCGGATCTCGTACTGGATGGTCTTCTCAATGCCCCGGAAGGAGTTGACGTTCTTCGTCTCGGAGCGCGTGCCCAGCGGATCGTCGGGGCTGCGACGCAGGGAGACGTTGACGTCGGCTCGCATGTTGCCATGCTCCATGCGGGCCTCGGAGATGTTCAGCGCGCGCACGATGTCACGGATGGTGCGCACATAGGCCCCGGCGATCTCCGGGGCGCGCGCGCCCGCGCCCTCGATGGGCTTGGTGACGATCTCGATCAGCGGCACGCCGGCGCGGTTGTAGTCGACCAGCGAATGGTCCGCTCCCTCGATGCGGCCGTCGGCCCCGCCGACGTGGGTGTTCTTGCCCGCGTCGTCCTCGACATGGGCTCGCTCGATCGGCACGCGGAACATCGTGCCGTCGTCGAGCTCGACGTCGAGGTAGCCGTTGCCGTTGAGCGGCTTGTCGTACTGAGAGATCTGATAGTTGCGGGGCATGTCCGGATAGAAGTAGTTCTTGCGGGCGAACTGGCTCCATTCGGCAATCTCGCAGTGCAGGGCGAGGCCCAGCTTGATGGCGTAGTCGATGGCCGCCTTGTTCACCACCGGCAGCGAGCCAGGCAGGCCCAGGCTCACGGGGGTGAGCTGCGTGTTGGGCTCCCCGCCGAACTCGATGTGGGCGGGGCAGAACAGCTTGGTGGTCGTGCTCAATTCGACGTGGGTCTCGAGTCCGAACACCGGGTCGAAGCGGGAGACGGCGTCGGCGTACTTCATGAGTTTCTCAGCCATATGTCAATCCTTCCGATGCGCGTCTACAGGGATTCCAGCCAGTCGGTCTTCATCGACCGCCAGATCGGGCCGCCGTTCCTCTCCTCGAGGGCCGCCTCGAGGGCCGCGGCGGGACGGTACATGACGTCGTCGCGCTTCTGGGGGGCGAGGAACTGGAAGCCGACGGGCAGCCCGTCGTCGCTGAGGCCGGCGGGGACGCTCATGGCGGGGATTCCGGCGAGGTTGGCCGGAATCGTGGCCACGTCGTTCATGTACATGGCGGGAGGATCGTCGGTCTTCTCGCCGAAGCGGAAGGCGGTGGTCGGCGACGTGGGCGCGACAAGGACGTCGGCCTGGGCGAAGGCCGCCTCGAAGTCGCGGATGATGAGGGTGCGCACCTTCTGGGCCGAGCCGTACCAAGCGTCATAGTATCCGGCGGACAGCGCATAGGTGCCGAGGATGATGCGGCGCTTGACCTCGTCGCCGAATCCGGCCTCGCGCGTGTAGGCCATCATGTTGGCCGCGGTCTGCGGCACGCCTTCCGGCGGCATGACCCTCAGCCCGTAGCGCATGCCGTCGTAGCGGGCGAGGTTCGAGCTCACCTCGGAGGGCATGATGATGTAGTACGCGCCCAGCGAATAGGGCAGATGCGGCAG
The DNA here is from genome assembly GCA_937876495.1 of uncultured Bifidobacterium sp. Taxonomy (GTDB): domain Bacteria; phylum Actinomycetota; class Actinomycetes; order Actinomycetales; family Bifidobacteriaceae; genus Bifidobacterium. Next base: position 2,140 of record CALEGL010000251.1, on the reverse strand, counting down.
CGAGACCTCGGTGACCTCGGCGCCCATGTCCCGCAGCAGATCGACGGCCTCGGAGAAGCGCTTCTCGACGCCGGGCTGGAAGCCTTCGCCGGACAGCTCCTTCACGAGACCCACACGAAGTCCCGTGAGGTCGCGGCGGGCGCCCTCACGGGCCGCCTTCGCCAGCGGAGGGACGGGCATGGGGATGGAGGTGGAGTCGCGGCGGTCATGGCCGCCGATGACCTCCTGCAGCAGCGCCGAGTCCAGCACCGTGCGCGAGACCGGCCCGATCTGGTCAAGCGAGCTCGCCATGGCGATGGCCCCGAAACGGGACACCGCGCCATAGGTGGGCTTGACGCCCACGGTTCCGGTGAGGGCGCCGGGCTGTCGGATGGATCCGCCGGTGTCGGTTCCGAGGGCGAGGGGCGCTTCGAAGGAGGCGACCGCGGCGGCCGAGCCGCCGCCGGAACCGCCGGGGACACGGGTGGTGTCCCAGGGGTTGTGGGTCGTCTGGAAGGCCGAATGCTCGGTGGAGGAGCCCTGGGCGAACTCGTCGAGGTTCGTCTTGCCGAGCAGAGGCATCCCGGCCGCCTTGAGCCGGGTGATGACGGTGGCGTCGTACGGGGGGATCCACCCCTTGAGGATCTTCGAGGCTGCCGTGGTCTCGATGCCCTTGGTGACGATCATGTCCTTGATGGCGATGGGCACACCGGCGAGCTCGGGAAGGCCCTCGGCGTCGCCCTTCGCACGGCGGGCGTCGAAGGCGTCGGCCTGGGCGAGAGCCTCGTCGGCGGACACGGCGAGGAAGGCGCGGATGGCCGGTTCGGCGGCTTCGATGACCTTCAGATGGGCCTCGACGAGCTCTCGGCTCGACACCTCGCCCCTGCGGATGCGCTCGGCCATCTCGGCCGCGGTCAGACGGACCAGTTCGGTGACGTCGCTCATCTCACTCCTCTCCCAGGATGCGCGGGGCGACGAACATGCCGTCCTCGGACACCGGAGCCCCGGACAGGGCCTCGGCCTGGGTCAGCGGCCTCTCCGCCTCGTCGGGCCTCATATGAGCCTCCAGCGGCACGGGGTTGGCGGTCGGGGGCACGTCGTCCCCGGCGACCTCCTGGACCTTGGCGATGGCGTCGGCGATGACGTTGAGCTCTCCCTGGAGACGGCCGATCTCCTCGTCGGACAGGGCTATCCGGGACAGGTCTCCTAGGTGCTCGATTTCCTCACGCGTGAAAGTTGGCATGGCCCCCACTATATGGGTCGTCTGTGACGTCATGGACGTCAGGCGAGGGGGCCGCGGCGTGCTGCGCGATCCAGCAGTGCATGGCGACGGCGGCCGCTGCCCCAGCGTTGAGGGAGCGCACGGACCCGAACTGCGAAATGTACACGACGTCGTCGGCGAGTTCGAGAGCCCTCGCCGACAGTCCCGGCCCCTCGGAGCCAAAAAGCATGAGGCATCGGTCGGGGAAGCGGAAGGTCTCGATGGGCACGGCCCCCGGCACGATGTCGAGGGCGATGATGGGAGCGCCCGGGTTCCCGCGGCGCCAGGAGGAGACGAGCCCGGAGACGTCCGGATGATGGTCGACGTGCTGGTACAGCTCGGTCATTAGGGCGCCGCGGCGGTTCCATTTGTGGGGACCGATGATATGGACGCGGCCTGCCGCGAAGGCGTTTGCCGTGCGGACGACGGAGCCGATGTTGAAGTCATGCGTCCAGTTCTCGATGGCGACCTCGAAGCCATGGCGACCCCGACGGTCGAGGTCGTCGCGGATGGCCTCCACCGTCCAATAGCGGTATCGGTCGAGGATGTTGCGGCGGTCACCGGAGTCCAGAAGCGCCGAATCGTAACGCGGATCGAAGGAGGGTGACGCCGGGTCGTCGGGGCGCGGCTCACCGGGATGCTCCTCGTCCCAGGATCCCACGCCGATGACACGGAACTCAGGCTCCCCGGACCGGCGGGCCGCCGCCGTCACGGGGTTCGGTTCATGCATGGTCGGCGTGGCCCGCCTTGGCCAGGTTCGAATGACCCGCGTCCCCATTGTCCGGCTCCGCTTGGCCTCGATCCGCATGGGCGCAATCGGTTCCGGACACGGGAACGTCGGTCGGATGACGCAGCTCGGATTCGTCGAACACGCTGGCGAAGGGCAGTTCACGTCTGGTC
>CALEGL010000250.1 GCA_937876495.1 uncultured Bifidobacterium sp. | reverse complement strand
CCACCACCGCCTGGATGGGGGACGCCGTGGCGTCCCCCATCCAGGCGGTGGTGGTGCGCGTGGTGGCCGAAACGGGGTCGCGGGTGAAGCAGGGCGATCTTCTCGTCGTTCTCGAGGCCATGAAGATGGAGAACTACGTCCGCGCACCTCGGGACGGGGTCGTCGCCGAGGTGAAGGCACGCCAGGGCGGATCGGTGTCCGCCGGGGACGTGCTGGTGGTCATGGCCTCGATGGCCGCGCGGGACGCGGCCGAGGCCGGGGCGTCGGCGGACGACCGCCCCGGCGATGATCGGCGGGATGACGGGAAGCGGGCCGAGGCGGTCGGCGCAGGGGCCCGCACGTCCGAAGCGGGGAGGGAATGATGATGAACACGGTGACGGTTCGCGGGAAGGATGCGGCCCGGGTCGCGACGGGACGCGGGATGACGCGTTCCGTCGCGACCGGGGAGCATGGCATGCGCTCGCGGCTCGCCCGGTATGCCGCCCTGGCCGATGCGGGGGAGGAGCGCGCCCGGGACAGGCAGCACGCCAAGGGCAAGCACACCGCCCGGGAGAGGCTGGACATGCTGTTCGACCCCGGAAGCTTCCATGAGGCGAACCGTCTCATGGGCGCCGACGTCGAATCGGGCAGACCCGGATGCGCCGTCATCACCGGGATGGGCCAGGTGTTCGGACGGACCGTCGCCGCCTACGCCCAGGACTTCTCCATCCGCGGAGGCACGCTGGGAACGGCCGAGGGCCACAAGATCGTCGGGCTCATCGAGCAGGCCGTGCGCCTCGGCGTCCCCGTCGTCGCCATCGTGGACTCCGGCGGCGCCCGCATCCAGGAGGGCGTGGCCGCGCTCGCCCAGTACGGCAGGATCTTCCGCGCCACCTGCCATGCCAGCGGACGCGTTCCCCAGATCTCCCTGGTCCTCGGACCCTGTGCGGGAGGGGCCGTCTACTGCCCGGCACTGACCGATCTCATCGTCATGACGCGCGGGAACTCGGAGATGTTCGTCACCGGTCCCGACGTCGTCCGCCAGTCGACGGGCGAGGACATCGGCCGCGATGAGCTGGGCGGCGGGCTCGTGCATAGCACCGTCTCCGGAGTGGCGCATTACCTCGCCGACGACGAGGAGGACGCCATCGACTACGCGCGCACGGTGCTGGGATATCTGCCATCCTGCGCCGACGAGGATCCTCCCGTGTACGGGTACCGGCCGACCTCCTCCGACGGGGAGCCCGACGAGGCGCTCGCCGCCCTCGTCCCGGAGCGCGACCGCGAGCCGTACGACATGCGCGAGGTCATCGGCCGAATCGTGGACCACGGCGAATTCGTCCAGGTCCACGAGCTCTACGCCCCGTCGGCCCTCGTCGGATTCGCCTGCATCCAGGGCAGACCCGTGGGTGTGGTGGCGAACCAGCCGGCCGTCTCCTCCGGCGTGCTGGACGTGGACTCCTCCGAGAAGATCGCCCGCTTCGTGCGCCTGTGCGACGCCTTCAACCTCCCCGTCGTCACCCTCGTGGACACCCCGGGCTACCGTCCGGGCTCCGACCAGGAGCATGCGGGAATCATCCGCCGCGGCGCCACGATGATCTACGCCTACGCGCAGGCCCGCGTGCCGCTGGTCACCGTCGTGCTGCGCAAGGCCTTCGGCGGCGCCTACATCGTCATGGGCTCGCGCTCCCTCGGCGCGGACGCCGTCTTCGCCTGGCCCACGGCCCGCATCGCCGTGCTGGGGGCCCGCGCCGCCGTCGGCATCATCCACCGCCGCGATCTTGTCTCAGCCCGTGAACGGGGGGAGGACGTCGAGGCGCTGCGATCCGGTCTCGCCCGCGACTACGAGAACCGGGTCGTCAACGCCGACCTCGCCCTGCGTACCGGGCAGATCGACGCGATGATCGACCCGGCCCGCACCCGGGAGACCATCGCCTCCTCCCTGGCGTCCCTGTCCGGAAAAAGACGCGCGAACCCGCCCCGACAC
>CALEGL010000249.1 GCA_937876495.1 uncultured Bifidobacterium sp. | reverse complement strand
CCCCACGGACCCCCGGTCATGCCGTGTCTCCCGGACACCGCCCCCGCGTCTCGTCTACCATCGAAGCAAACATGCCCCGAGGGGCGAACTCCGCCCACGGCAGTGGGAGCTCACGCACCGCTACTGATCCGAAGACCCCGGCCCTGGTCAGAAAGCCTTGACTGCACCATGTTGACGAACGTCGCCGTGACGGCCAGCATCCACACGGCGACCGCTAAGGAGAAGACGATGCCTCTGGCCCTTGCGCTCGATTCCATCTGCAAGAGTTTCGCGGGACGCATCATTCTCGACCGCGTCACCCTGTCGGCCGTCACCGGACGTATCTGCGCCCTCATCGGCCCCTCCGGCTCCGGAAAATCGACCACCATCCGCATAGCGCTGGGCATGGAACACCCCCGATTCCGGGACGGCATCGATATTCGGCACCCCCATGCCGAATCGACGGACACTGGCCAGAATCGGCTATATGGCGCAGGCCGACGCTTTGTACCCATCACTGACGGGTCGCGAGAACCTGGACTTCTTCAGCACTCTCAAAGGCATTCCGCGCAGGAGACGCCGAATCGAGATCGAGAACGTCTCACGCATCGTAGGTCTTACCGATGCACTTGAACGCCGAGTCTCCACCTATTCCGGAGGAATGCTCCGTCGGCTGTCTCTGGCGACGTCCCTGCTCGGCACGCCGGATCTCGTGATTCTCGATGAGCCCACGGTCGGCATCGACCCGGCCCTGCGGCTCTCGATCTGGGCCGAATTGCGACGACTGGCGACATCAGGTGCAGCTATCCTCCTCACGACGCATGCCATGGACGAGGCCACGAAAGCCGACGACGTCGCCATGCTCTTTTCCGGAACAATCATGGCCCACGGAAGTCCCTCCGAGCTTATGGACCGTTATCATGCCTCTTCAATCGAGGAGGTTTTTCTCACCGTGGAAGGGGACCTATCCCATCATGCTGAGGAGTAGCTGCATCGCCCTGCGCGTCCTGACCGAGCTGTGGCGCGACAGGCGCACGTTGGTTCTGATCCTTCTGGTTCCCATAGCGATCATGTGGCTGTTCAGCATCGTCTTCTCGGCGAACTCGACGCCGACGATTGCTCTCGGACTCGTGCATGTGGACTCATCCATGTCGAACGACCTGGACTCATTGGACCGTGTCACAACCACCTCGTGCCCGGACATATCGGATGCGAGGAAGGCGCTCCGGCAGGGACGCGTCGACGCCATCGTAAGCGAAAACGGGTCGACGTTCCGTGTCATTCATTCCAACACGAATTCCACGACGACCGGCAGAATACGACTGGGACTTCGCACCGCCATCTCGAGAACGACGATAGCTTCACTCAAGACCCGTATAGCGACGCTTGCCAGGGAGAACGCCGCCCTTCGCGTGAATCGGTCATCACATGAACCGGCTTCCAACCTCGCCGACACGAGCACGATTCAAGTGATCGAAAGCTACGACTACGGGAACGCCGACACGACGTTCTTCGCATCGCTGATTCCCATCCTGCTGCCGTTCTTCGTGTTCTTCTTCTCCTTCCTCATACCAGGGATGGGGCTTCTCAGAGAACGCCGATCGGGAACGCTGGAACGCATCCTGGTGACTCCAGTACGCCGTTCGGAGATCGTTTCAGGCTACCTGCTTGCCTACGGGTTGACTGCTCTGCTCCAGACAATCGTAATCGTCGCTGTCACCGTTCGTCTGCTGGACGTCCAGATCGTCGGCAGCTTCGGCGCGGCAGTCGGCGTGAACGTCGTGCTGTCGTTCGCGGCGGTAACCACGGGGATGCTGCTCTCCACCCTGGCGTCATCGGAATTCCAGATGGTGCAGTTCATCCCACCGGTCGTCGTGCCGCAACTTTTCCTGTCCGGGCTCATCCCCTTCGCGTCTCTGCCCCGATGGCTTGATTTCATATCGCATGTGTTTCCACTGAGGTACGCTGCCGACGCGGAATCGCGGATCGTGTTCCACGGCGAACCGGTCACCGTGTGGTGGCCTGATCTCGTCGCGCTTGCGCTGTTCGCTGTGGCAGCCGCAATCCTGAATGTCACGTCGCTACGCAGATACAGGAAGGTCTAGGGAGACACGCGTACCAGACGGTTATGGAAGGCGACCAGGCGTGGGCCATGCCGGGTGCCGGTGACGCCGGGCGCGTTCCCGAATCATCAGGGGGCTCACAGCTCGGTTTCAGGGAACCGGATAGGAGACGCCATAACGAATATTCCAAAATCCCATAAGGGATATCAACGAAACAAACATCAACTGCCGTGCCGTGGTGGTGGTGGGTGGGGTGCCGGGGTCGCCGGCCGGTCCGGGGACTGCCGGGATGACGACGACGCCGCCATGACGGCGGGCGCGTGGAACCGGGACGCCGGGACCGCGTCCGCGTCGCGGGCATGCGAAAAGGGGTCCCGCGGAGCCCTCCGGCTCCACGGGACCCCCGTGACGTGTGATGCGGCGGCGTGCTACTCTCCCACACCCTATCGAGTGCAGTACCATCGCCGTGCCAGGCCTTAGCTTCCGGGTTCGGAATGGGACCGGGCGTCTCACCTGGGCCATGGCCGCCGCAAATCTTCGGTTATCGCCCCCGAGGGGACGGCATGTGGCGGCCCGGGAACCGGAGAGTGGACGCGCGCAGCTTCGTGACCGATCCGTGACCATCCATGCTCCCCGTCGCCGGGGAACCATCAATGCCATGGGATCCCACGTCCCACGATGAAGTGGGAGTGTGATTGCCTTTCGACTGTTAGTACCGGTCAGCTCCACCCCTCGCGGGGCTTCCACGTCCGGCCTATCAACCATGTGTTCCACATGGAGTCTTCAGCAACTCGAGGTTGCATGGAATCCTAATCTTGGAGCAGGCTTCCCGCTTAGATGCTTTCAGCGGTTATCCCTTCCGAACGTGGCCAACCGGCCGTGCCACTGGCGTGACAACCGGCATACCAGAGGTTCGTCCACCC
>CALEGL010000248.1 GCA_937876495.1 uncultured Bifidobacterium sp. | reverse complement strand
GTCCTACGGCTGTCCTTCCGTCTCGGGACGCCGCGGAAGGATCCTCACCGCTTGCGGTCCGCGGATGCGTGGTCCGCGTATGCATGACCCGCCGATGGGTGACCTTCGGACGATTGGCCTTCGGGATGCGACGACCGGCGCAGTTCGGACAGCAGTTCGGATTCCAGACGGTCCCTCATGGCGGGATCGGGAGGCGTACTCGGACCCGGTTCCCCGTTCTCGTCCGCGCGGACCCCGTCGGTGCGGGGCACATCGAGGATGCGCAGGATCCCTCCGTCGCCGATGACGACGATTCGGTCGGAGAGACGCAGCGCCTCCCCGACGTCATGGGTGACCATCAGAGTCGCGCATCCCATCCGATGGGTGAGGTCGGCGAGAAGATCCTGCATGTCGAGACGGGTCAGCGCATCCAGCGCTCCGAACGGCTCGTCGAGCAGCAGAAGGCGGGGCCGGCGTACAAGCGCCCTGGCGAGGGACACCCGCTGGCACTGGCCTCCCGACAGGGTCGACGGCCAGTCGTCGGCATGGCCGTCCAGCCCCACGCCGTCCAGCGCCTCTGCGGCCTCGCTCCGTCTCTCCCGGCGTCCTCCCGGCAGCCCCAGCGTCACGTTCTCCCAGACCCTCAGCCAGGGGACCAGCCGGGAATCCTGGAACCCCAGCGACAGCGAGTCCGTCGTGCGCATCTCGCCTTCCGCCGGGCGGACGAGCCCGCAGATGACGCGAAGCAGGGTGGATTTGCCGCATCCCGACCTGCCGATCAGGCTGATGAACTCGTCGTCATGGACCATCAGATCGATGTCGGACAGAATCCGGCGTCCGTCGAATCGGACGCCCACCCCGCGGAGCATGACCGGGACGGAGGGATTCCGCCCCTCATCGGAGGTCAGACGTGAGGCGGATCGTGCGTCCTCAGTCGCTGCAGTCAAGGGACGCCGCCTTCATGTCCGGGGCCTTGTCGATGAAGCCGAAGCTCTGGTACTGGTCCGCGATGTCCTGGAGCATGTCCACTCCCTTGGAGTCCAAAGGCATGATCGTCGGCACGTCGAACTTCCTCACCTGGCGGATGATGGATTCGCTCGCCCCGAAGTCACGATAGGTGTCGTAGATGAACCCGGGGTTCTTCGCGGCCTTGTCCGACTCCTCCTTCAGGGCGCGGTACAGATGACGCACGATGTCGGGATGGGCCGAGGCGAAGCTTTTCGACACCATGTGCAGGGTGACGTTCTTCGAGTCGTAGTCCTTTCCGGTGACGAGAAGGCGGGCGCCCGGGGTCGCGATGGCGGAGGCGAGGTTCTGGTCGTAGGTCGCCAGTGCGTCGATCTTCCCCGACGAGAAGGCGGCGGAGAAGTCGGTCTGGCTCAGTTCCACAAGCGTGACCTTCGAATAGTCGAGGCCGGCGTGTTCGAAGGCGGCCTTGACGATGTAGTCGCCCGTGGCGCCCTTCTTGTCGATACCGATGCGCTTGCCGTACAGCTGCTTCAGCGAGGTGACGCCGTTTCCCGGAGCGGCGACGATGCCTTGCGAATCGCCGTCGTAGTACTCGATCGCGTAGGCGATCCACGGGGCCTTCTGGCTGATGAGGTCGACGAAGTACCCGGTTCCCGTGCTCGAGGTGTCGGCGCGTCCGGCCAGAACCACCTTGTACGCGTCATCCGGCGGATTGTAGGGGCCGCTGAACTCCGCCTTGTAGGGGGACATCGTCGAGGACAGGAAGGATTCGTCCTTCACCGTCGTCAGATAGTTCGCCGTCGACAGATAGGCGACCCTGATGGTTCCCGTCGACGTCGACGATCCCGATGCGGCGGCCGTTCCGCACGCCCCGGCCGGGAGGACCAGCGAGGCCAGGGTGAGAAGCGCCAGCGCCCTCCGCGCCCCGGCGCGGATCCCCTCGCCGATGCGCCTCGGCGTCCGCCGGCCCGGTGCCGCCCCCGGCGTCGCCGTGCCGACCGCCCTCATCCTCATCGTGCTCCCGCTCGGATCGTCGTCGTGATGAATCGTGCCCATGGTTGGTTCCTGTCCTTTTTCGCCGTTTCCGGCATCTGTGATCGTTTGCGTCTGCTTCTGCTGGTTGCGTGGCTGTGTCGTGTCTGTGCCCGGGTTCCGCATTCGTGCCGTGCCCGCGGGCGTCCGATCGCGTCCGTGGTCCGTGCGTCGGGTCCATGCCGGTGCCGCATCCGGCATCCGACCGTGGCCGGCATCGGGTGGCGTCTGGCCCTTATCGTCGTCCCGATGCCCGGGTCCAGGGCGTGACGGCCCTTTCCAGGGCCCCCACCGCCGTCTCCGATAACACGCCGAGGATCGCGTAGAGCACCACGCACAGCACCATGTCGTCCATACGCGAGAACTGCTGCGACCGGGAGAGGATGTAGCCGATCCCCGTCATCGAATTCACCGTCTCGCATGTCACGAGACCAATCCACGACACGGTGACGGCGAACCGCAGCCCCGTCATGAGATGGGGGATGGCGCCCGGCAGCAGGATGCGCAGGACGATGATGCGTCGCGGAACGCGATGCACCGTGGCGAGCTCGATCAGACGCGGGTCGATGGCCCGCACCCCGTCACGCAGATTGACGTAGACGAGCCCGAAGGCTCCGACCGCGATGAGCAGCACCTTCATCGTCTCGCCGATGCCGAACCAGATGATGAACAGCGGGGAGAGCGCCGGGAAGGGAATCGCCCGCAGCATATGGATCGGTTTGTCCACCCGCGACAGTCCGAGCGCGGAGGCCCCTGCCAGGATCCCCAGGGGGATGGCCACGGCTGTTCCCAGCAGCAGCCCCGCCCCCGCGCGCGCCAGGCTCGCGCGGATGGACGGCCAGAGGAGGCCCTCGGCGGCCATGGCCCACCATCCCCCGAGGACATCGACGCGTGCAGGCAGCCGGCGGGTGCCCCAGGGTCCCCCGGCCCACCCGCACCCCCCACCCAGCGGCGTGCCCCCGGCCCCCACCGCAGACCCCCCCACGTCGACCGAGCCACCTCGCC
>CALEGL010000247.1 GCA_937876495.1 uncultured Bifidobacterium sp. | reverse complement strand
CCTTGGAATGACGCCATTGCTGATGATGGGTTCGGGGATGGGGTGCCCAAGGGGGACTGCGGATGCCCAGGAATATCTCCCTGATGCCCAAGAGGCATGGGGTGGGGCCCGTTCCGGGGTATGGCCGGACCTGAAAGCGACCGATGCCGAGGGACGTGGTGGCGATTCTCGCAGTGAGCGCGATGAAGGGGATTGTCGATGGATGGGCCGTCCGAATCGTGAGAAAAGCGGGTGATGCGAGGCCCGTGGCCCGTGCGGTTCATGGCGTGTCGCCGTGCGCAAATACCGCGCCCTGTCGGGAATTTCAAGACTGTTGCCTGGGAATTTTTCCATCTAGATTCTCCGTGGAGCCACAGGGAAGACGCATGGACGAGGGAGGGTCCCATGGTGCGAGCGCATCGCGGAGGTCACCACGTCACGCGGGCGGAACGGTTCCCCGCGCCGACCCCGCAGGGGCCGCGATGCTGACCGTCGGGTGCGGAGGGCGTCGCGGAGCGTCGGTTCCCGGGTCGTCCCGCGGGCCGGCCAGCGCCGAAGCGAGTCGCATGTCACGGTGCGTCCCCCGTCGCGTGGCGGCTCTTCTTCTGGCCTTTCTCGTGACCGTCGCCACGATGACGGCGGGAGCATCGGTGGCTGCTCCGGCCGAAGCCGCCACGTCCGGCTCGTCGTCCGCTTCGTCGCAGTCCTCGTCCTCCGCGCTTCCCGACTCCTGGTCGCAGGTGGCCTCCGCCATCGTGAAGCGTCTGGAGACCGGACTGAAGCGCTATCATGCGGGGAACATCGCCGCCGCCTCCTCCGATTTCGCCGCCGCCTATAACGTCGGCTACGTGTCGACGAACTTCGGCGCCGCGACGTCCGATGCGCTGGGCGCATCCGAGGCGGATTCTCTGCGGTCGGCGTTCCAGAGCCTTCAGAGCGCCTCCTACGTGACCGGGAATGGGACGTCCCTGGCCGAGGGGACCGCGAATCTGACCGGGAAGCTGACGGCCGTGGCCGCGAGGCTGGACGCGGACACGGACCTCGCCGACCCGCAGGAGTATGCGAGGAACCTTGCGGCGCAGATCGCCGCGGACCGCAGACGGCTGGACGCCGCGAAGAGGAAGAACGAGGGCAAGGGGGACCGCACCTGGACCGAGGTGGCCGACGAGATGGCCGGCATCCTCTCGCGGGCCTCCTCGGCGGCCAGCGCCGGGAACGGCGTGAAGGGCGCCGAGCTGGTGAACACCGCCTACTACCAGTACTACGAGAAGCTCGGCTTCGAGAAGAACGTCATGAACGCCATCAGCGGCAGCCGGGTGTCCCAGGTCGAGTACGCCTTCAAGGAGACGCGCAGCGCCATGTCGTCCGGGGCGTCGGCGTCCGTCGTCACGCGGCACGTCAAGGACCTGACCGCCATGCTGCGGACCGACGCGACGACCCTGGACGGCGGCGCCGCAGCCGACGTCGATCCCGTCACGCGCTTCGTCACCAGCTCCTTCGGACAGGCCTTCATCATCCTGCTGCGGGAGGGTCTGGAAGCCATCCTCGTCGTGTCCGCCATCATCGCCTATCTCGTGAAGACGGGGAACAGAAGGATGACCGGCGCCATCTACGCGGGCATCGCAGCGGGCCTCGTGGCGAGCGGCCTTCTCGCCGTGGTCTTCTCCGCCCTGTTCGGGGGGTCCGGCCCGCAGCAGGAGATCACCGAGGGAGTCGTGGCCCTGGTGGCCATGGTCATGCTGCTGTACACCGGCAACTGGATGCTCTCGCGTTCCTCCGTCGAGGCGTGGAACGCGTACATCGGCGGCCGGGCGCAGGCGGCGGTGTCACGCGGAAGCCTGCTGTCCCTGGCCATGCTGAGCTTCCTCGCCGTGTTCCGCGAGGGCGCGGAGACGGTCATGTTCTATCAGGCCGTTCTGGCGATGACCTCGGGCGACGCCTCGGGGGTCTGGCTGGGCGCGCTCGCCGCATCCGTGGTCCTCGTGGCCGTGTTCCTTCTCATCCGCTTCACGTCGGTGCGCATCCCGCTGCGGCCGTTCTTCCTCGTCACCAGCGCGTTCATGGGCGTTCTCGTCGTGGTCTTCGCCGGAGGCGGGGTCCATGCGCTGATCGAGGGGGACCTCATCGACGGCACGTATCTGCCCGGGTTGCCCACCAGCGACTGGATCGGCCTGTATCCCTACGCCGAGACGCTGGGAGCCCAGGCGCTCGCGGCCCTCGCCGTCGTCGTGCTCGGGGCGATGTCCCTGAGACGGCGGCGGGCGGAAACAACCGTCCCCGGTCCGGCCGGGACGCGCGACGGAAGGCGCTCCGACGCCTCCAGAGACGTGGGTCCTTCGGGGCTCGCCCCATCAGATCGCAGTCAACGGACCGTTGTCATGGCGGCCGGGAGAGATGAACAGGAGAAGCAATGACACGAATGACTAGGGATACGGACCGGCGCGCGCGACGATCCGGGGCGATGACCGTCGGGCGCAGGATTGCGGGGCTCACTGCGCTGGTGCTGGCCGGTGCGCTGACGCTGTCCGGATGCGGCGGCTCGTCCGCGTCGTCGGCGTCGGGCGGAGCGTCGGCGTCCTCCGGATCCTCCAGCAGCTCGGCGTCCAGCGGCTTCGAGGAGTATCCGGTCGGCCCCCACCAAGACCAGAACGTGGGACCGCTGCTGGTCGGGGCCGTGTACTTCCAGCCCGTGGACATGGAGCCGGCGAGCATGGGGCTCAAGGCCGCGGACGCGAGCTTCCATCTCGAGGCCGACATCCATGCCAACGCCAAGGGGACGAAGCTCGGCTACGGCAAGGGCGACTTCATCCCCGACCTGACCGTGAACTACAGCATCGTCGACACCACGACGAACAAGTCCGTCGGCTCCGGCACCTTCATGCAGATGAACGCCTCGGACGGCCCGCACTATGGCGCCAACGTCAAGCTTGGCGACTCCGGCGCCTACAAGCTCGTGCTGTCCATCGACTCCACCGAGAAGAAGGGGTGGATGCTTCACGTCGATCCCGAGACCGGCGTCACCGGACGCTTCTGGACGTCGCCGCTCAAGGTCACCTTCGCCGACTGGGACTACACGCCCCGGCAGTGGTAGCCGAATAGGCGGTCATGTCCGGGAGGGCGGACGTCGGCGCGGCCCCGTCAGGGGTCGCCGGCGGGTTCGTCCGGCGTCCCCCGGCGGGCCTGTCGGACGGGTGAGGTCGGAAGAAATCGGATGAGTGAGGGCGGAAGGAGATGGACGGCATGCTGAGCCAGTTCGTTACGGTGCTGCAGGGGATGCTGTCCCCGGCGCTGCTCGTCATGGTCCTCGGGGCGCTGCCGGCCTCGGCGCAGGACGGGTCCGAGGCATGCGTCCGCCGCGCCTCGCTGGGCTCGCGCTGGCGGATGGCCGGTCTGTCCGTCGGTCTCGTGGCGGCAATCGTCTTCGCCGCGCTCCGCGCTGCGGCGGTCATCACCCGACGCAGCGCGGTGAATCTGCCGGCGCTGTCCGCGGCCGTCGTCGTCGATGCGATGCTGCTCCTCGTCGTGGTTGCCATGATGGTGTCGGGCCCTCGTCGGCCGCGTGGGGGAATCCGGGCGGGCGCCGGGCAGAAGGCCGGCACGGGCTCCACGACGGATTCCGTGCCGGTGGGTCCGATGCCCGCGGTTTCTTCGGCGTCCATCCGTCGGACCGGCATGGACCGCATCCCCGCGGTCATCACGAACGTCGTCATGGCCCTGGCCATCGCCCTGGCCGTGTTCGTCGCGCTGCCCGACGTCATCCTGCGTCTGCCCGTGTTCGTGGCGCCCGGGGAGCCGCCGCTCACCCCGGCCATGCTGCTCTC
>CALEGL010000246.1 GCA_937876495.1 uncultured Bifidobacterium sp. | reverse complement strand
CGGGGGGGGCAGTGCATCTATCTGCTCATGGTCGATTCGACCAATGCCGAGGTTCCGGGATGCGTCAAGCCGGAGACCACCATCGGCCCCGCTTTGGAGCGCGCGTTCGGCGAGGCGACCCGCAAGATCATCGTCGCGAGCTTCTCGAGCCATGTCCACCGTGTCCAGCAGGTGGTGGACGCCGCGCACAAGCACGGGCGCAAGGTCGTGTTCGTGGGGCGCTCCATGGTCCGCAACATGTCGATCGCCGCCGACCTGGGGTATCTTCACATTCCGGCGGGAACGGTCGTCGACCTCAACCAGGCCCACGACATCCAGGACGACAAGCTCGTCTACATGTGCACCGGCTCCCAGGGCGAGCCCATGGCGGCGCTGGGACGCATCGCCGACGGCAACCACCGCGACATCACCGTCAACGAGTTCGACACGGTGATCCTCGCCAGCTCGCTCATCCCCGGCAACGAGCATGAGGTGTACAAGGTCATCAACAAGCTCGTGCAGCTGGGTGCCCACGTCATCAACCGCGACAACGCGGCGATCCATGTCTCCGGACACGCCGACCAGGGCGAGCTGCTCTACCTGTACAACATCATCAGGCCGAAGTGCGCGATGCCCATCCACGGCGAGAACCGCCATCTGGTGGCCAACGGGCTCGTCGCCGTCAAAACCGGCCTCGACCCGCAGAACGTCGTGCTCGCCGAGGACGGGGACGTCGTCGACCTCTACCACGGCAAGGCCGCGGTCGTGGGCTCCGTGCCCTGCGGCTACGTGTACGTCGACGGCGACTCGGTGGGCGAGCTCACCGACGAGGAGCTTGAGAAGCGCCGGATCCTCGGCACCGAAGGCTTCGTCTCCAGCTTCGTGGTCGTCGACACCGACGCGAACGAGGTCGTCTCCGGCCCGAAGATCTACCTCAACGCCGTGGCCGAGGACGAGAGCGAGTTCGACAAGGTCCGTCGCCAGATTGTCGGCGAGCTCGAGGACGCGATGATGCAGGGCACCAAGGACACCTATCGCCTCCAGCAGCTCATGCGGCGCACGCTGGGCGGATGGGTCGCCCGCCAGCTTCATCGCAAGCCGGTGATCGTGCCCGTGGTCGCGGACATCGCCCAGGACGTCATCGAGACGCCGGCGGAGGAGGAGACGAAGTCGGCGAAGTAGGCGCACACCGCGTGCGGAAATGCGTCGGACCATCCGGTGAAAACGTATGGCCGTCCGTTGAAGCGCGCATAGGATGTAGATGGCAGTGACCGCCCGATGCAGGGACGGTATGAAGCAAAGATGCGGCGTGACCGGGTTTCCGGCCACGCCGTATCGCGTCTCGGCGCAGTGCCGGACGCGGGGGATCCGGCCGGGGGACATCCACGACCCGGAGCGACATAGGGAAGGACCAGGAATGCCGGGAGCCAATCTCACGAGAACCGAGGCCGAGGAGCGCCGGGCCGTCGTCACGGCGCCCGTCAACTACGAGGTGAGGCTTGACCTCACCCGCGGGCCGAAGACCTTCGGATCCGTCACCGTCGTGCATTTCGATGCCGAGCCGGGTTCGTCGACGTTCCTCGATCTCATCGCCGACGACGTCGAGGCCGTCACCCTCAACGGCGTGGGCGTCGACCCGTCCGAGGCGTATCGCGACAGCCGCGTGCTGCTCACCGGGCTCGAGAAGCATAACGAGGTGACGGTGACAGCCACCTGCCGTTACTCGACGACCGGCGAGGGCCTGCACCGCAGCGTCGACCCCTCCGACGGCAACGTGTACCTCTACACCCAGTTCGAGGTGCCGGACGCGCGCCGGGTGTACGCCGTCTTCGACCAGCCCGACATCAAGGCCGTGTTCCGCTTCCGCGTGCTCGCTCCGGAAAGCTGGACGGTGCTGTCGAACAAGCAGGTGGAGTCCGTCGAGGACACGGACGTCACCACCGCCGACGGCACCCTCGGGGACCATCCCGCCGAGAAGGCGAAGAGGTGGGAATTCGAGCCGACGCCGGTCATGAGCTCCTATCTCACCGCCGTATGCGCCGGGCCGTACGCCGGATGGCATACCGAATACGCCAACGAGGACGGCCGGACCATCCCCATGGGCATGTACTGCCGCCAGGCGCTCAAGGACTCGCTGGCGAAGGACATCGACTACCTGTTCGACGTGACGAAGAAGGGCTTCGCCTTCTATGCGCGGACCTGGGGGGTGCCCTATCCGTATGCGAAGTTCGATCAGATCTACGTGCCGGAGTACAACGCCGGCGCCATGGAGAACATCGGTCTGGTGACCATCCGCGACCAGTACGTGTTCGAGTCGAAGGTCACCGACGCCCTCGCCGAGCGCCGCGTCGTCACCGTGCTCCATGAGCTGGCCCATATGTGGTTCGGCGACTACGTGACGATGAAGTGGTGGAACGACCTGTGGCTCAACGAGTCCTTCGCCGAGTTCATGTCGACGCTCGCCACCGCCGAGGCCACGGACTGGACCGACGCCTGGGCGACCTTCTGCTCCGGTGAGAAGAGCTGGGCGCTGAGGCAGGACCAGCTGCCGACCACGCATCCGATCGTCGCCCCCATCAACGACCTCAACGACACCTACGTCAACTTCGACGGCATCACCTACGCCAAGGGCGCCTCCGTGCTCCGCCAGCTCGTCGCCTACGTCGGCCGCGAGCGCTTCTTCCAGGGCATCAACCACTACCTCGAGAAGCACGCCTACTCCAATGCCACGCTCGGCGACCTGCTCGCCGAGCTGGAGCTGGCCTCCGGCCGCGACCTCAAGGCGTGGAGCGCCCAGTGGCTCGAGGAGGCCGGGATCACCACGCTGTCCACCGAGACGTCTGAGAATCCCGACGGCACGATCGCCGAGCTGCGCATCGCGCAGACCGCCCCGGCCGAGCATCCCACGCTGCGCGTGCATCGCCTCGGTATTGGCTTCTACGACCTCGACGACCTCGGGGCCGTGGTGCGCACCGACGGCGTGGAGCTCGACGTCGACGGAGCCTCCACCAAGGTCGCCTGGGCGGCGGGTCGGAGGCGTCCGGCCTTCATCCTCCCCAACGACGGCGACCTGACCTACGCCAAGCTCCGCTTCGACGAGCGGTCGCTGCGCTTCGCCGAGGAGCATCTGCCCGACTTCCGCGACGCGCTGGCCCGCTCGGTGGTCTGGCTGAGCTTCTGGGATATGACCCGCGACGGCGAGTTCCCGGCCGAGCGCTTCATCGACCTCTCCCTGCGCGCGCTGGCCCGCGAGACCGAGTCCACGACCTTCCGCTACGCGCTCGCCCAGGTCAGCACCACCGCCTGGCACTACACCGACCCGGCCCGCCGCGATGAGGTCGTGCGCTCCGTGGCCTCGCGTCTGTGGACGCTGGCGCTGGACGCGAAGCCGGGCTCCGACGAGCAGTTCCAGCTCGTCATGGCCTACCTCGGCTACGGCGAGCCCGGCGACGGGGAGTTCGCCGCCCATGCCCGCGGCCTGCTGGACGGCTCCGTGTCGCTGGAGGGCCTCGAGGTCGACAACAACCTGCGCTGGACGATCGTCAACGCGCTCGCCACGGTGAATCTCGTGGACGCCGACGCCATCGACGCCGAGCTCGCCCGCCGCGACACCACGGAGAACCGGGAGTTCGCGTATGGAGCCAAGGCCGCCCGCGGCACCGCCGAGGCCAAGGCCTGGGCATGGGACCAGGCGCTCGGCAACGACGGTCTGACCAACATGCAGCTCGAGGCGGTCGTCCGCGGCATGGTCGCCACGCCGAGGGCCGATCTTGCGCAGCCGTATGCGGAGAAGTACTTCGCCGCCATCGATGACGTGTGGTCGTCGAGGACCTTCCATATGGCCGAGGTGCTTATCAGCGGGCTGTACCCCGTCTACGCTGACCCCGCGGACCTTGTGCGCCTCGGCGACGCCTGGCTTGCCGCGCATGCGGACGCTCCGCGCGCGCTGCGCCGGATGGTCATCGAGAACGTCGAGAGCTCGCGCCGGACGCTGAAGGTGCGGGAGTACAACCGGGGCCTCGCCGAGTAGACTTCGACGGAATTGTCCGTTCCGCGTGGTCCCTGCGCGATGGGTTCGGTTCGGCGTATCGGAATTCGGTGCGCCGGGACCGCGTTCCCCGTCGTTCGCCTTTTCCCGTTTTTCGTGCTTACTTCAGACGCGACGCGGATTTCTGCAGAGGCGCGGGAACCCGTCCGTGCTTCGGCATATCGCAGTCGGAGACATGCCGAAGCACGCGTCCCGTTCCCGTATGTCCTGCGGATAATGTTAACGACAGGTAATTCTTGTGTTATTCATTTGCCAAAACCGACAACCATTGCATCCCTGCTGTCCCACCTGGACCGGGTCCATGGCCTGC
>CALEGL010000245.1 GCA_937876495.1 uncultured Bifidobacterium sp. | reverse complement strand
CGGCGACAGATATCTCTTGTAGTCCTCATACGTGATGGTCATTGGACGTCCTTTCCGCATATCCGGCTGTCAAGCAGCCACTGTCCGCACGCTAAGCCGCCCTGTCACGCCAATCAACGGACGAAGTCCCCAATCCCTGCGAAGATTCTGGACGTCATGTCCTTTCTCTAACCGTGTCGAAACAATGCGACCGTGATGCAACCACCATGACGGACATCACTGCTTCTCCCGAAGCGACCCCAAGCGTGGCTCCCTCGGCCCGAGAAGATCACGGCCGTCCTCCGCGGCACGTCGGCGGAGGGTCTCCACCGCAAACCATAGCCGGGACTGATCCGAGATGGAGGAGAAATCCAGGCCGAGCATGCTCTGGATTCGTTCCATCCTGTTCTCAATGGTGTGGCGATGGACGCCCATGCGTTCCGCACATCCAGATGGGCTGAAGGAGCAGTCCACGAGAGCCACGAGGGTGGCGAAGAGCACATGCCGAGTCTGGCGCATCCGAGGCCCGTCAGCGATGAGGGGATCAAGAAGGACCCGGGCATAGGATTCGGCGATGTCGGGGTCGACGAGGTCGAGCTGACTGAGATCGGCCAGACGCTCCATGAAGTCAGCATGCCCGACGGCATCCTCCCCGTGACTCGCCGATGAGAACCTGCGACCGGCGACGACGGCAAGACGCGCGGACATCCTCGCCTCCGCGAAGGCCGAACGTATGTCATCCCAGGAATGCCTACTGGAACGTCCCGTGCATGGGGCCCCGCCACCACGTACGGGCCTGAGAAGCTCCCCGAGACGATCCGCATCGGAAGCCGCATGGATAGCCCACAGACGGCCGTCGTGAATGCCGAACACCAACGGATGCCCGTCAAGTCCACGACCCTGCGCCTCCATCACCGACAGGGCGTATGTGGCCAACGACTCCTCGATCAGTGACAGCGCCTCTCGCGAGGTTCCTCCGGCCGGCTCGACCAGCGTCACCACAATCGGCTCGCGAGGCACTCCGCCCCACAGATCCGGCGCGAGGGACAACGCCTCGGTGACATCACCGAGCGCCAGGGATCGGATCATGCGGGAGCGTATGTTCCTCCAATGTATGTCGCGGATGTCCTTCTGCCGTACAACGATTGCAAGCACGTCCGCCGCGGACATCACGACGGACTGAAGCACGGAGTCCCTGTGCGAGGACGTTCTCACCCCTCCCACGATGAATCCCAGGGACATCCCGGACGCGTCCCTGATCTCGGCGACGACGAGCTCCCAACCGTCGCGGACCACCCTCATGCTGTGCGAGGTGGCTCTGTCGCGCGATTCCAGACGCCTTCTTTCGATGAATTCGAATCCGAGGTTGCGAGCCTGTTCCCGAGAAGCGATGTGCGAGACATCGATGACCTCGCCGCGAGTGCCCATAAAGGCGGACCATCCGCCCACGGATTCGGCGGTCCGCATGACGACCGCATGCACCGGGTCCTCACTTCCGGCCGCGGCGATAAGCCTGCGCTGGAAAGAGTGAGAGACACGCAGCTGCGCGTACTCGTCATCCGCCAGAGACCGGGACATCCTGCGTTCGATGTCCTGGAACGGCACCTCGCGCGGAACGGAGAACAGCAGGAGGTTGCGGACCGTAGCCGCATGGACAAGAGGCGGCGGCACCTGCTCATGCTTGACGCCGACGCCAAATCCGCAGGCGATGACGCCTGCGTCCACCATCCCACGGACGAACTCGTCACAGATCTTCGCGTAACGCTGCGACTCATTCTCGGGAACGGGCCAGACGGGCAGCTCCATGCCGGTCGTCAGCAGCACCTCCCCAGGCTCCGAAAACTCACGTGAATCGAGAATCTCCGACATATGGATCCAGACGATGGTTCTGTCCGCAGAATCATTGGCGCCCGGGCAGAGCACCTGCAGCCCGAACTCCGGCACATCCAGCAGATCGCGGAGGGTGAGGGACATCAGCGGCCATCCGGAAGACCAGAATCCCCGCCCAGCAGGGACCGCCCCAGGGACAGCACGCGGGAGCGCTGGTCGTCGGGCATCATCCCGCCGCCGGTCAGCCACAGCATGGATGGTCCGGATGCCGTCGAAAGCCCCGGAACGCCATCCGGATGCAGACCAGTCCCCCGAGACGTCTGCAGCCATGCGGCCGCGGCCGACGCGGCCGATGGCTCGGCCCGTATGCCGTTCCATTCGTCGAGCAGGGCGAGCGCGAGGAGAACGGAATCGTCGTCCACGGTGACGAAGCCGTCAACCAGAGGCTCGACCCGCCGCGTCACGAACCTCGACGTGGACGTCACAGCCAGCCCATCGGCCTCGGTGCGTCCGTCGAGACCCAGTTCGTTGACGTTGGCTCCGTCGTATCGACCGGTGAACACGCCATAGAGCATTGACGGGGCACTCACGGGCTCGACGATGATGCAGCGGACGCATGAGCCGTACCGAGTCTTGAGACCGAACGTGATGCCTCCCGGAGCCCCGCCCACACCGCAGGGAAGATACACGGTCAGTGGGTTCTCCTCGCTGATCGAAACGGACATGCCTTCCAGCTGACGCGCAACGCGGGCCCCCGCCACCGCGTAGCCGTAGAAAAGCTCCGGGGAGTTCTCGTCGTCGATGAAGTGGATCGACGGATCGGCTTCGGCCTCCGCGCGTGCGGCCGCAATGGCCTCGACGTAGTCGCCCTCGTGTTCAACGACCGTCGCGCCCGCCCTGCGCAGAAGCGTCTTCTTCCACTCCTTCGCGTCGCGGGACATATGCACGATGACGCGGAATCCGAGCTTCGCGGACATGATCCCGATGGACAGCGCAAGATTCCCCGTCGATGCCACGGATATGGCCCGGTCGGAGAAGAACGCTCGTGCCCGCTCGCCGCACAGCACGTCGTAGTCGCCGCCCACGGACAGAAACCCCACCCTCAGCGCGAGCTCCTCCGCCCAGGCAAGAACCGCGTAGATGCCTCCCCGGGCCTTGATGGAGCCGGCCACGGGAAGCTCCCCGTCCAGCTTCGCGAGAACCGGCGCCGCGGACGTGCCATCGTGGATGAAGTCATCGGGGACAAGCACGGACCGGAGAGGCGATTCGATGAGTCCGCCCTGGGATTCCGTCTCGGGGAAAAGACGCGCGATGACGGGGGCGAAACGCCGAAGTCGCGCCTCGGCGTCCGCTATCGCCGTGGCCTGCAGACCGTCGCGGAAGTCGCCCGCGCCCATCAACGACATGGCGTCGTCGCGATGGAAGGGATTGCCGACCGCCACCGGAATCCTACGACGGAGCGCTTCGAGCAGAGCCGCCGGCACGACCCGCGAGGCCGGATCAGAGTCAGTCCGCACGCATTCCCGCCCTCCCATCGATTCCGATCCCACCGTTCCTCCCTTGATTCCAGCCATGCTCAACCCCACCATCCATCGTCGGAGCACGGACGGCTGACGCATGATTCACGGAACATCCCATCACGGCCATGTTTCGCCGACATACGAGCATGACCACAGGAACGACAGGCTCCCCCTGCCCCATGCGGCGACGCCCGTGCTGGACGCCCTTCCGTAACAGAACCTTTCGCGCGCTCGCATAGGCTTTCCTCAATGTCTTCATCGCGACGCCGACGGAAGGACCGAGATGACTGCCAGCGTGCTGGACATGTTCAGCATCGGCGTGGGACCCAGCTCCTCGCATACCGTGGGACCCATGCGCGCAGCCCGCGCCTTCGCCCGGGACCTCGAAGGCTCAGGGCTTCTCTCCCGCGCCCACCGGCTGCAGGCCACGCTGTACGGGTCCCTGGCGCTGACGGGCATGGGACACGGAACCGACCGGTCCGTGCTCGCCGGCTGGGAGGGCCATGACCCCGAGGGCGTCGACACCGGCTATCTGCGCTCCGTGCGTCGGGACCGCGCACGGCAGGGCCTCATCGTCG
Organism: uncultured Bifidobacterium sp.; assembly: GCA_937876495.1. GTDB lineage: Bacteria > Actinomycetota > Actinomycetes > Actinomycetales > Bifidobacteriaceae > Bifidobacterium. The sequence continues at coordinate 430 of CALEGL010000245.1, read as the reverse complement.
TAGGCGGCCGGGAGCTGCCCTACGACGACTCCACGGATCTCGTCGCCGACGACTGGCACCGTCTCGCCCCACACCCCAACGGCATGAGGTTCCGCGCACTCGGCGAATCGGGGCGCACGCTGCTCGAACAGGTGTGGTACTCGGTCGGCGGAGGCTTCATCCGCCGGGGGCGCACGGACGACCCGGTCATCGGCATGCACGAACGCCCCGCACAGACCATCCGACGCGACCATTTCGACGCCGAGGCGCGGGGCGCCGATTCGCGCGATGCGGCACCGGACGTCATCGACGCGTCCGCCGGCGCCGGTTCCGCGGACACCTCCGACCCCCCCGCTTCCAGCCTCCGCCTCGCCTCCGCCGCCCCCCACCCCCTCTCGCCCTGCGCCCCGCTCATTGACATCTGCCGACCCCCTGCCCTCACCCTCAGCGC